>NZ_JACJOD010000076.1 GCF_014695385.1 Trichocoleus sp. FACHB-46
CTCTCGATTGGTACGCAAAACCTTATCCTTTTCCAAGTCACTAGAGAATCACATTGGTGCCATTTGGTATTTCATCCATCACTACAATGCATCATTACCTGTGTAGCACTACCCGCCTCAAATCATTGAGAGCTCAAGCGATCGCAACTCAAATAATGCCGAAGATAGTCATTTTCGGCAATCACAAAGGTGGTAACGGCAAAAGTCAGCGGTTGCAAATTTCCTCAAACTCAGCATTAGGATAGCCATCAATCCGCTGCGCTTAAGGGTTAGCTGGGTATTGCCAGAGCTTTTTGCATCACAGACTCGATGTACTCAGCTTTGCCTGTTGTTATGCTTCTCGATCGCTGAAGAAGCGTTGAGCAAGATGGTACTTCAATTGCGCATAACGTGCAGCTTCATCTGCATGCTTGCGGAGGTAGTCTCGAAACAACAAGCGCTCCCACAAAACGCTGTCTGGTTCAACCATATGGAGATGATGAGTGCGTGGACCGTTGGGGGGTAATCCTTTGACAAAGAACATCCATTCAGGGTCGGGATTATCCAACCAGTAAGCATAGCCCAAGCGGGTAGTGCAATTTTGTAAAGGATGTAGAAAAACAGGTTGTCTCAACATCGTAACAACTTGGTTCTGATCATTTCGTTGTAATGATGAATAAAGTTCCAGATGGCTCCAACATGATTGTCGAGCTTTTTGGAGAAGGACAATGTTTTCCTCACCAGGCGAGAGACTCGTTGGCGTAACGTGTTGTTGAACCCCTTAATATAGCTCGTCAACCCTGTCTTCTTACCAACGGCTCGGTAGTGCAACCGGGTAGGAAACTCAGTGGTCAGTGTAGAGCACGGCACATTGCCGATACACCCCTGGCAGCGATTGCCATAGCGCAGTCGCTCCTCGTCCAGAACGATCACCAATGGAACAACCCACAATCTCACGAGTGTCGGTATCGAGAGCCAGCCAAACCCATTGCTCATTGCCTTGATCATCGACGAAAGACCACAGCCCATCCATCTGTACTTGCAATGATTGCTTCGCTTTGACGCGCACCTGCACCTGTTGTGGCAGCGTTGAGTAGTAAGAAGTTGACATAGTGCTGGAGCCAGTCCTGCGATACCTACATGACTCGGACGATGCCTGACAGAGGCAGCTTCTCTAGCAACAGACGCTCGATGAGGACTTTACTATCCGAAGGAATGACTCGCCACTGCGGGTCTTCGACGAACTGACGACCACAATCGCGGCACTTGTAGTTCTGCTTCGCTCGTCGGGTTAGACCCTTTTCGACGATATCGTCAGAACCACAGGTTGGGCATCACAAGTAGGCTTCCTGTTCCCCCTAGTCAAAGATTCAGTTATCATGCCTAAGTCTCCAGAAAACCGCCTTGTGCTAAAGCTCCAATACTATTTTGGACGGCGCTGAGCAGGCGATCGCTGTCGGCATCGGTGTGGGCGGTTGAGAGAATGCCACTGCCATCAGGAAATAAAAGGATACCTTGGTCTTGCAGGTGATAAGACAGGAGGAGCATGGTGATCGAGGCTGCGGATTGCTCAGGCGTTTCGGTAGCCGCATCACCACTGACGGGGCCAAAGAGAGAACCAAAGTTCACCATTTGGATGGGAATACCCACCTGAGTAAAGTATTGGTTGAGGCGATCGCTTAATGCTTGGGTGCGTTGATTGAGCTGCTGTTGTAGCGCGGCTCCTTCAGCTTGAAGATGTTGCAAGATCGCTTTGGCTGCGGTCATGACTAAAGGATGTTTGCAGTAGGTACCCGCAAAGAAGGTTGTTTCCACTTGAGGAGCAGAGTCATCTCCATACTGCCATTGCCCCCCGTCGATTTTGTCGAGGTATTCAGCGCTTCCGGCGATCACACCAATCGGCATGCCTCCACCAATGATTTTGCCATAGATGGCAATGTCAGCCCGAACCCCAAACCAAGCTTGCGCTCCACCAGGATGAATGCGGAACCCAGTCAACATTTCGTCGAATATTAGAGCAATTCCCTGATCCTGAGTCAGTTGACGGAGCTGTTGCAGAAAGGCTTGAGGCTGGAGATTTAAACGCCGTCTCTGCACAGGTTCTACTAAAACAGCTGCCAGTTGAGCGGCATGAGTTTTAATGATTTCTAACGATCGCGGATCATCATATTGCAACACCAAGACATCTTGAGCGATCGCAGCAGGAACTCCGGGAAAGCGAGGGATTGCTTGACCTGCCGCTGTTTGATCGGGATCTGCTTTGATTAAGGTGCCATCAAAATGCCCGTGGTAAGACCCGGCAAATAGAGCGATTTTCTGGCGTTTGGTGGTAGCCCGTGCCAATCGGATGGCAGTCATCACCGCTTCGGTGCCTGTATTGCTAAAGGCGACGCGCTCCATCCCAGTGAGATCGCTAATTAAGGCGGCAACTTCTCCGGCCAAGTCAGACTGAAGACCCAAGGCCATTCCTTGCTGCAAACGTTCGATCAGGGCTTGCTGTACCACTGGGGGATTGTGCCCCAAGAGATGCACACCGAACCCCATGAGGAAATCGACATATTCATTACCATCGGCATCCCAAGCTCTGGAGCCAGCTGCGCGATCGCCCACAATGGGATACACCATTTCTTTTAGCAGTGGATCAAAATCAGCTGCCACCCGTGCATCTGCCAAAACTGGGCGATAGGTTTGGGCGAGTTGTTTAGAGGTGCGGTGTCGCTGATCGTATTGAGTAATAAACTGCTCTAAATAAGCTTGCTGACGAGAATTTAAACCAGCACTGGCAGCACGGGCAGCCAAGACAGATGAGAAATCAGCGATCGGTTTAGCGAGAGGTGTTTGCATGGGCGGGTACAGGTGGGGTTAGGTGACCGTTTTCGATTAAGTAGGCAAAGTAAGTATCGAGGAGGGAGTCGGAAATGGCAGGACAGTGAATGGATGTGCCTGCTAAGCCTACTAAGGTGTTGCGGTAGTCAAATTCCAGTGAGGCAGGACGGGAGGCGGCTTCCGGGGCAGGGGGAAACATGGGAACCAGCGGATACAGCGGATGATCTGGCTGGTGTTGGGCCATCTCTAGCAGTTGCGATCGCCATTCGCTATAAGGCAATCGCTGCAAGGGATAACCGAGAGAGCGGATTTTGTGGATCAACTGCTCGGCAGATAGGGGACGAGGATTCACTAGATGGAATGCTTGCCCCAGTGCTCCTGGCTGGAGTGACAGATGCACGATCGCCTGACTGACATAATCGACAGGTATGAAGTCGATGGGCATCTCTCCTTGTGGAGCACTACCGAGATGGACGCAACCAATGATGAGCTGATAGAGAAAGTCATTGGCATTAAAGACTCCGGTTTGGCTATCTCCAGAAATACGTCCGGGACGATTGATGGTCACAGGGAGACCGCGATCGCGAGCATTCATCACCTGCCGTTCCGCTACCCACTTCGTTTGCACATAACCATTATTGGGGACAGCTTCTAGGGTTGGGATATCTTGTTCCCAAATCGTCTGCACACCACTCTTAGCAGTTGGTGCAAAGACACTGTTAGTAGAAACTATGTGGACAGGTTTGGTGTGATGCTGACAGGCCAAGCGCAGCACGACTTCTGTCCCCACAACATTGGCGGCTCTGAGGCTGGCATAGGGTAGAGCATGATGCACCCAGGCTCCGTTGTGATAAATGGCGTCCACCGTTTCAGCTAGGAATTGGAACTGAGCCGCAGACAACCCTAGATTGGGTTGAGCCAAATCGCCAGGAATTGCCACAATACGATCGCGCCACTCCTCTCGCCAGAGCTTGTAAGTTTGAAGCGATCGCTGTAATCGCTTGTAGGCAGCTTGTTCATCCTCAGCTCGTACCAAACAGTAGATAGTTGCCTTGGTTTGCCGTAACAGCTCAGCCAGCAGGAAAGCACCCAAAAAGCCAGTAGCTCCGGTGAGTAGCAGATGTTCAGGAGCCTTAGGCTGAAAAGGTGATGTGGGTTGAATATCCGCAGGCAGTACTGTATCTGCCATCAGCTCAGGGAACGAATTGCTAGAGCATGGCTCCGCTTGATCGGGATGTAGTTGTCGATCAATTAAGGCAGCTAAGGCGGCGATCGTAGGAGATGCAAATAACTGTCGCAGTGATAGATCAACGGCAAAGGTCGTTTGCATCCGGGAAAGCAGTTGTGTGGTGAGAAGAGAGTGACCGCCTAGCTCAAAGAAATTATCGTGAACGCCGATGGAACCGACATTGAGCAGCTCGCTCCAGATCTGCACCAACTGAATTTCGGTGGGAGTTGAGGGTGGGGCGATCGCGACTGATTCTAGCGAGTTAAAGTCAGGGGATGGGAGCGCTTTGCGATCGATTTTGCCGTTGGGTGTGAGCGGAAAGGCATCCAAAATCACAAACGCCGCAGGCACCATGTAGGCTGGTAATCGCTGTCCCAGGTAATCGCGCCAGATTTGATGCAGGGATGTGGGTGGGCGATCGCGATTTATCGTTTCGGCAAGGACGATGTATGCCACGAGACGCACTTGATCGGGCTGATCTTCTCGGGTCACGGCAACGACTTCTTGAACGCTGGGATGTTGGCTGAGTACTGCTGAGATTTCACCCAGTTCAATCCGAAAGCCGCGAAGCTTGACCTGGTGGTCGATGCGTCCTAAGAACTCTAAGCTGCCATCAGAACGGTAACGGGCGAGATCTCCGGTTTTGTAAAGGTGGGAGGGAGGAGTGTTCGCTGAAAGCGTTCCCGTAGGGTGGAGTAAGGAGTGAGGAGTATTGAGCAGTGCTAATGGGTTGGGGATAAATCGTTCGTTCGTCAATTCGGGGCGATTCAGGTATCCCCGTGCTAGTCCTGCACCACCAATGTAAATTTCTCCGGGTACTCCGATGGGAACGAGACGGAGATGAGTATCTAGGAGATAAATTTGGGTTTGGGCGATCGCGCGACCAATGGAAGGAGTGCTCCAATCCCCACGTTGCATCAGTGCCACGGTGGAATAGGTGGTGTCTTCCGATGGGCCGTAGAGGTTATAGACTCGCTGAATCGTCGGTTGTTGGTAGAGCCGCTGCACTAGGGCTGGCTGTAGGGGTTCGCCAGCGAGGTTGACAGTGCGCACGGAATCCGGAATCGAGCCAGCTTGTAAGAGGGCGGCGATCGCAGAAGGTACTGTATTGACTAATGTCACTTGAGAGGCGGCAGGGATGGTAGGTAGGTGCAAAGCGTTCTCTGCTAGGATTACCCGACCGCCCCAACTTAAAGGCACAAAGATCTCAAAAACAGATAGATCAAAACAGATGGAAGTCGCTGCCAGAACCCCTGCTAACTCTGCGTTGGTGAAGACAGTTTTGGCCCACTCGACTAACACTACGGGGCTCGAGTGCTGAATTGCCACCCCTTTGGGCACGCCTGTAGAGCCAGAGGTATAAATCACATAAGCTAGATTTGTAGCTGTGACCGTGCTTGCAGGGTCTGTATCGGGTAATTGGCTGATGTGCTCCCAGGCTGTGTCTAGGGCAACTCGGTGACAGTCGGGAACTGTGGGGATGCGATCGCCTTCCATCTGGTCTTGGGTGAGCAAGACTGCAACTTGGGCATCTGACAGCATGAACAAAAGCCGCTCTTCTGGGTAGTTGGGGTCAAGCGGCACATAAGCTCCTCCAGCTTTGAGGATTGCCAGGAGACTAAGGATTAGATGGGGCGATCGCGGTAAACAAACCCCGACAAGTACTTCCGGGCCAACGCCCAGAGATTGCAAATGATGTGCCAGTTGGTTGGTTCGCTGATTGAGTTCGCGATAGGTGAGTTGCTGAGCGTCGTGAATGAGCGCGATCGCATCAGGTGTGCGTTCTACCTGAGCTTCAAAGAGATGATGTAAACAAAGGGTTGGGTCTGATATGGATGGATGTTCTAGATCATTCCACTCGATTAGAAGTTGATGCTGTTCACCAGGGGTGAGGAGGGAGATCTCTTGGAGGCGAGTTCGAGAGTGGATAATAAAGCCTTCCAAAAGCGTTTGCAAATGTCCAAGGAGACGAGCGATCGCGGCATTCGTAAACTGCTGTGCATTATAGATAGCCTGAAGCAGTAGCTCTTCACCAGGAACTACAGTGATTGTGAGCGGATAATTGGTCTGCTCGAAGGTGCTGACTCGCTCGATCGTGAGATCCGTAGCGGGCGATTGCACCGTGGTATCAATGGGATAATTCTCAAACACTAGAATGCTATTGAAGAGAGGCAAAGTAGCAGGCACCTCGCTCCAACGGCGAATTTGCACCAGAGAGCTATATTCATACGCCTGACGTTCTATCTGTTGAGCCTGAAGCTTTTGCAGCCAGGGAATCAGCTCTGCCTCTGGCGGCACTTGCACTCGCAGGGGTAGCGTGTTGATAAACAGCCCCACCATTGATTCTACACCAGGCAAGGTGGGCGGGCGACCTGCAACGACGGTACCGAAGACCACATCCGATTCACCGCTATAGCAACTCAGTGCCAAAGCCCAGGCCGCTTGAACTAATGTATTGAGTGTCAGTCGTTGCTGTTGGGCAAAGGATTTTAGAGCCTGAGTGGTGGCAACTGGGAGATAGATGCGTTGCTCACCGCGATCGCCTTCTGGGTTAGTGTTTTGTTGTTCTAAGTTGATTGCTGTGGGTGCCGTAAAGCCCCGAAGATACTGCCGCCAGAAGGGCTCAGCACTGAAGGGATTGTGCTGTTGTAACCAGAGAATATAATCGCGATAGGGACGGGATGGTTCTAATCTGAGGAATTGTTGCTGCGATAAAGCCTGATAATCCGCCAGAATCTCTTTGAACAACAACGCTGTAGACCAACCATCTAACAGGAGATGATGGTGGCTCCAGATAAAGTAATGAGCTTGCTCAGCAGTTTGCATCAGCGTGCAGCGCGTCAGAGGTGCTTGAGGCAGGACAAAACCGCGATCGCGATCTTCTTGCAAGAAACTTTGTAATTTCTCCTCTCGATCAGAAACATATACCTGTCGCCAATCTTGCTCCTCCCAGGGCAGTTCCACCTGTCGATACACCACCTGGTAGGGTTGCTCTAGCCCCTCCCAGCAAAAGGCAGTGCGGAGAATGGAGTGGCGATCGCACAACCGCTGCCAAGCTTGTTGGAACGCAGACCGATGGAGCGGCCCATTTAGCTGCCAGCAAAACTGCTCAAAATAAACCCCAGACTTAGGCGCATGCAGGGTGTGAAACAGCAAGCCTTGCTGAGTGGGCGAAAGTTCGTAAATGTCTTCAATGTTTTCCATCTGCATTAACGTTTCTTCCCGGATTGCAGTTGAGCCATGAGTTTCTGAAGGTCAGAGCCGCTGAGATTGGCAGCAGAGAAGCTAGGGGCCGATTGAGTTTGTTGAGCTAGGGAGAGGAGCGATCGCAAATTCTCCTGAAATTGTTGTGTCAGGTTTTCAATTGTTGGTGCTTGGTGAATGGCATTGCTAAACGTCCAATGCACCCGCAGCTGTTGCTCGGCAATAATGCAGTTGATTTCTAACAGGTGCGATCGCTGTCCCTGAGGACTCCGTGAGGCACCCATAGACTCCTGGGCTGGACGGAAGAGAGAGGCGGTGTTAAATGTTGCGTCAGTTTGTCCTAAATAATTGAAACAAACTTGAGGATGGGGAGCCGCTTGTAGCTCTGCTTCTTGGCTGAGATAACGGAGAATGCCATAACCGATGCCGTTGTTGGGCACCTGCCGCAGTTGGGTTTGTATCGATTTGATCAGACTCAAGGCATCCTGTGGCTTGTAGCGCAGTAGGCACGGGAAGATGGCTGTAAACCAACCAACTGTGCGTGAGAGATCGATCGCCTCAGAAATTTCTTCGCGTCCGTGTCCTTCTAAGTCAACCCAAAGCGCTGATTTCCCTGTCCAGGCTGTTAGGGTTTGGGTCAGTGCCGTCAGCAGTACCTCCTGGATCTGCACTTGATGCTTGGTAGAAAGGTCTCGCAGGAGAACTTGAGTTTCCTCAGCAGTCAGGGTGAGCGTGATAGTCTGCGATCGCCTTATAGTATTCTCTCCATGAGGATCATCGACGGGGAGAGATGCATCATGCTGTTGCGACTGTCGGGCTTGATTCAGCCAGAATGATTGCTCTTGTTGCAACGTCTGCGATCGCGCATAGGTTTGCAATGCTTCACCCCACTGTTGAAAGGAGGTGGTTTTGGCGGGTAGCTGGATAGGTTGCTGCTGTTGAAGTTGAGCGTAAGCGGTCTGGAAGTCTTCTAGTAAAATCCGCCAGGAAACGCCATCAATCAGCAAGTGATGAACGACGATCAGCAAACTGCTAGGTTGATTGATGCCCAACTGGAAGAGCGCCACCTGCATTAAGGGAGCTTGATCCAACTGGAGTTCAGCTTGTAGTTCGGAGGCGATCGCGGTTATCTTTTGGCGCTGAACAATTTCAGCTTCACCTAACAGATCCACGACAGTCACAGGTGCAGGGATATCTTGATCTGCATGGGCGGCTGTCCAAGCATTTCCAGTTTGGGTAAATTGCGATCGCAACACATCATGATGCTGAATCAAATGCGTCACGATCTGCTGGAGGGCTTCTGGTGTCAAGGGTTTCTGGACTTCCAATAGCAGCGATTGATTCCAGTGGTGCGCCTCGGCAATATCTTGTTCAAAGAACCAGTGCTGAATTGGGGTGAATGGTAACGCTCCTGTGATCTTCCCTTGTTCGGCTATAACGGCAGTGGCAGGAGCGGCGATCGCAGCGAGTTTGGCGATCGTTTGATGTTCAAACACCTGCTTTGGCGTAATCCTTAGCCCTGCTTGATTGGCTCTGGCCGTCATTTGAATGCTGAGGATGGAGTCACCACCCAACTCAAAGAAGTTCTCATGAATATCAACTCGCTCTAAGCGCAGCAGTTGTGCCCAAATCTCGGCTAACTTAGCTTCAGCAGGTGTGGTAGGAGCAACAAACTGCGCCTGACGATTTTGCGTCTGAGTTTCGGGATTGGGTAATGCGCGGCGATCGACTTTGCCATTGGCAGTCAGCGGGAAGGCTGCGACGGATATACAAATCGCAGGTACCATATATTCTGGCAATCGCGCTTGGAGATGCGATCGCAGGGTTTCAGAGGTTACTGTTTCAGCCGGAGATTCTGGCACCACATAGGCGACCAAGCGTTGCTGACCCGATGTATTGGTGTGCACCAAGGCGATCGCATCTTGCACTTCAGGATGCTGCCGCAATACAGTCTCGATCTCACCTAATTCAATCCGGAAGCCTTTGAGCTTGACTTGATGATCAGTGCGTCCCAAATATTCCAGCGTTCCATCGGGGCGATAGCGAGCCAGATCTCCGGTTTTGTAGACGAGTGAGGAGTGAGGAGTGAGGAGTGAGGGGTGAGAAGGATGGGGCAGCGCTAATGGGTTGGGGATAAAGCGTTCTGCGGTTAGCTCTGGACGGTTGAGATATCCTCTCGCCAGTCCTGTCCCACCAATGAACAGCTCCCCAACGACGCCGATCGGAACGGGTTGTAGTTGCTCATCTAGGATATAAAGCTGCGTATTGGCAATGGGGCGACCGATCGGCACTGATCCTGCTTCGGGGTCATCTGGTGCAACCGTGTAAACGCAGCAACCTACTACGGTTTCAGTAGGGCCATACTCATTCACCAACAGCGTCTCTGGAGCTGCCTGCCGCCAGAAACTTAGTGACTCTGCTGTGAGATTTTCGCCACCAATAATAAATCGACGGGTACATCCCCGCACCTGCTCAGGAAATAACTGCTGGCTCAACACACCGAGGTGAGCAGGCGTAATCTTGACCAAACTGAGATTCTTCCGACGGACTAAGGCATCTCGCAACGTTTCCAAACTGGGGTCATCGGGTAGCAACTCTACACTGCGCCCCACCAGTAAAGGAGACCACAGACTAGTGACGGTCAAGTCAAATGCCAGCGAGGAATGCACCAGACTGCCTTCTCCTTGCGCTACTTCGTAAGCTTGAATTGCCCAGTTGAGATAGTTGGTCAACCCGCGATGATGAATTAGCGCTCCTTTCGGTTGCCCAGTCGAACCAGAGGTATAAATCACATAGGCCAAATAGTCAGGTTCCGTGACGGCATCAAGATTCTCAGTTGGGGATGTGGCAACAGTTTGCCAATCGCGATCGAGGCAAAAGATCGGAGTTTGAGTGGCTGGTAGTTTAGACAACAGGTGCGACTGCGTCAGCAGCAAAGGTGTTTGCGTGTCTGACAAGATGAAGGCAATCCGATCGCGCGGGTAACCCGGATCGATCGGCACATAGGCTCCGCCCGCTTTGAGAATCCCCAGGAGGGCAACTACCATCTCTAGGGAACGCTCCACACACAAGCCCACTAACGTATCCGCACCCACCCCTTGCGATCGCAGGTAATGCGCCAGTTGATTTGCTTGGGCATTGAGTTGAAAGTAGGTGAGCTGGCGATCGCCAAAAATCACGGCAATCTCATCAGACGTACGGCAAACTTGCGCCTCAAACCAAGGAGTCAAACACTCAAAAGGAGGTAGATCGGTTGCAGTTTGGTTGAACTTGACCAGCAGTTGTTCGCGTTCGGCGGGACTTAGAATCTCCAGTTGCGCGATCGCCGTATCCGGAGCCTGAATCGCACGGGTGAGGAGGGTTTGAAGTTCCTCAAACAACCGCTGCATGTCTATTGCCGTAAACTGGGTGGCGTTGTAATGTAGCTCAGCTGTGAGGCCATCCGTCCGCTGAATCCCGCACAGCTTAATCCAGAAATAATCAGTGCAACTTTCTACTTGGGCGATCGCGTAACGTATCCCGGCAGTTTCCCAAACGTCAGACTGATCGATAAACTCAAACGCTAACGGTAAAACTCGCGATTCTAGACCTGCGTTCTGAATTGGCAACCCCTGCGCGCAAACAAACGCATCTTGATGCAGCGCCATCTCCTGCCGAGTGGCTTGCACCTGCTTCAACGCTTGTTGAAAGGTCAAATCGGGTCGCAACTGACTCGACAAGGGCAAGGTACGAGCTAACAGACCAATCGCAGGTTCTAATTCCTCATAGTTGCGACCATCCAGACTTACACCCAGCGTCAGTGCTTCCTGCCCCGTCAGTCGCCACAGTAAAACTTGCCAAGCCGTGAGGAGAGCATCCGCGATCGCGTCACTCCCCATTTGGTCAACCAAGACAGATGGCACTGTCCAGGTGAGCTTTTCCGGCTGTAACGCCGCATATCGCTCGGCAGGTTGAACAGGCAGCGAGAGCGTTTCTAGCCCAGCATCATCCAGCTTCCGCCAATAGTTCGGTGTGGCGCTGTTTTCCTGAAGCAGTTCATTTTGCCAGGTTGCTAAGTCTGCATACTGTAACGGTTCCTCTGCTTCTAATGAAGGAGACGCTTGCAGACACACAGCGTACTGTTGAACAATTTCCTGTACCAAATTCTTGAGAGTGGCAGCATCACCGCAGAGAGCAGACAGACTCAGCATCAAGCAATGTTGCTCAGATGACTGACGAATTAAGCACCACTGCAAACTCTGCCCTAGGGGTAGATTCTGTGCTTGCCACTGTTGCCACAGCCTCTTCAGTTCAACTGCTTGATCGGGTTCTGACAGGTGGTTCCAATCGAGCGTCGCGATCGCCTCAGTAGGTGTTTCCTGAATTACCTGAAGCGGCAGATCCAAACCGGGAACCAATTGAAAGGTTGTTCGCAATATCTCATAGCGATCGATCACATCGCGCAGTGCAAGTTGGAATGTGATTGGATCGATCGCGCCTGAAATGGAGATGGCCGCCTGAACTCGATAAGGCTGAACGGCATTGGCTCCAGTGAGTTGATGCACAATCCACAGATGCTTTTGTTGCGGGGAAAGTTCGTAGCCTTCCAGGTTTGTTGAGGGTTGAGTGAGCTGTTGCATGGTGCGAGTTATTTGTTAAGGAAGAATTCTTGCTCCTCCCTCTCCTACGAGGAGAGGGAGGCTGGGGGGGAGGTGATTTACGAAATCGGGGTTACCTTGCGGCGCATTTGGCGTAGTTTTTGCTGCTGCGATCGCCGATGTTGGGCGCGATCGGCTTCAGTGAGGGCGATCGCCAATTCGCTCAGATGGCTTTCCGGTTGAGCCACCAGATATTGCAGGGCAAATTCAAATCGTTCCCAGAGTCGGGTCATACTGGCCACTTCAAACAAATCGGTGCTGTAGTAGAGCGAGCCTTGAATGCCCTCAGGCGTATCCGCCAAATTGATCAACAGGTCAAATTTGGCTGTGCCGCGATCGACTTCCAACACTTCCAAATTCAAATTGGCAAGCGACAGGGAAGGCATCGGCGCGTTTTGCAGCACAAACTTCGCCTGGAACAACGGGGTGCGGCTCAAATCCCGTGGCGGATTCAAAGCTTCAACCAAGTGATCAAACGGCAAGTCTTGATGGGTGTAGGCATCTAGTGTTATCTGGCGAACGCGATGCAGCAAATCGGTCAAGGTGGGATTGCCTGAGGCATCCGTTCGCAATACCAGTTGATTCACGAAGAAACCAATTAAGCCCTCGGTTTCCACTGGGTGACGATTAGCGATATCTGTGCCGACTACCAGATTTTCCTGCCCGGTATACCAATGCAGCAATGCCTCAAATGCCGTCAGTAAGGTCATGAACAAGGTCACGCCTGACTGCTGACTGAGCGATCGCAATTGCTGGGATAAATCCTTGGAAAGTTGAATCGTATGACTCGCTCCCCGGAAACTTTGCACCGCTGGACGGGGATGGTCAGTCGGCAGCGCTAAAACGGGCAATCCCCGAAGTTGCTGCTTCCAGTAATCCAGTTGGGCTTGGTAGCGATCGCCCTGTAACCATTGCTGTTGCCACACCGCAAAGTCAGGATATTGAATCGATAGCGGAGCCAGTAGAGAAGGAGCCTGGCTCACAAAAGCCGCATACAAATCTGCCAGTTCTCGCACCAAAACGCCCATCGACCAAGCATCTGAAATGATGTGGTGGAGGTTCAGCAACAGGATATGTTCAGAGTCACTGAGTTTGAGTAGTGTCGCCCGTAGCAGTGGCCCTTGAGACAGATCAAAAGCATGTTGGGCCTCTTCACTGATGAGCCGCTGAACTTCAACAGTTTGTTCTGTTGCTGGCAAGGCTTGTAGATCGATGATGGGCAGCTCGAACGGGAGATGAGGCGCAATCGCCTGGACAGGTTCTCCCTCTACCGTGGTGAAGGTGGTTCGCAAGTTGGCATGGCGTTGGATAATTTCCTGAAAACTCTGCTCTAAAACAGCAATCTCTAACGCCCCACTCAGCTTCACCGCAATGGGAATGTTGTAAAAGGGATTCCCCGGTTCAAGCTGATCCAACACCCACAATCGCCGCTGAGCAAACGAGAGCGGAAAGATAGTCTGTTCTCTTGAGAGCGGCTGAATAGCTGGAATCGGTTCTCCTGAGGCAGACCGTAAGGTAGTTTCGATTTGTGCTGCTAATCCTGCCACAGTCGGCGCTTCAAACAAATCCCTCAGCGGTAATTCAATCTCAAAGGCACGATTCAGGCGAGAGATCACTTGCGTCGCCAGAAGAGAATGTCCGCCCAAGTCAAAGAAGTTATCGTGAATGCCGACATTTTCTAATTCCAAAACCTGTGCCCAGATTCCGGTTAAGACTTCCTCCACAGGCGATCGCGCATGGTTGGAGATGGCAACCTCCTGACGCTCAGGTATTGGCAGAGCTTTGCGATCGATTTTGCCATTGGGTGTCAGCGGCAGCGTCTCCAAAACCACAATATCCGAGGGCATCATGTAGGATGGCAATTGTGCTTTTAGAGTGGTTCGGAGGGAATCTACCAGATCTACTGTCTGTGAGGGCGATACCACATAGGCAATGAGTCTCTGGGGCTGGGATGCTTCCTCATGAAGAATGACAACGGCATCTTGCACCTCAGGATGCTGAGTGAGAATGGATGCGATCGCGCCCAATTCCACCCGAAATCCGCGAATCTTAACCTGTTGATCTCGCCGTCCCAAATATTCAATGCTGCCATCCGGGAGATAACGTCCAAAGTCCCCGGTTTTGTATAGGCGCTCTCCTAGAGCGTTAGTTCTTGAGATAAACCGTGCTTGAGTCAACGCCTCATCATTCAGATAACCTCGCGCTAAGTAGGGCGATCGCACATAAATCTCCCCAACCTCACCAATTCCTGCTAACTGTTGTGACTCGTTGAGAATCAGTAATTGCACATCTGCAATCCCTTGACCAATAGGTAGGCGATCACGCAATTCTTCAATCGGAACGGTCGGAGGAATCACATAATGCCCCATAATCTGCGGTGTTTCGGTTGTGCCATAGACATTGATGCAAGTCACAGCAGACGCGATCGCCCGGAGTCGCTCAACTAGCGATCGCGTGAGGATGTCTCCACCACTGCAGACATAGCGTAGGGATGGGATGCCTTTAGGCTGAGTATCCTCTACACCTTCACTCAGCAGGAGTTGTGCCATTGCGGGCGTGAGGTGACTAATCGTGATCTCCTGCTGTCGTATCCAAGTTTGCAAGCATCCCGGTGTGCCGATCTGCTCAGCATCAGGGATATATAATGTTGCCCCAACCCACAGCGGTGCAAAGATATCTCGCAGGAGAGGATCATGAGCCAATCCAGAGAGGAGACTAAAGCGATCGCTGGGCTCTAGCTGCAAAGTCTTGTGATACCACTGGAAGAAGTGAGATAACGGCGCATGTTCTCCCAAAACCGCTTTTGGCTCTCCGGTTGTACCAGAGGTGAATGTCACATAAGCCAGATCGTGAGCCTCGACTTCAATGCCCGGATGATGTGAGCTATAGTCTTGCAGGCACTGCTCAATCGCAGATCGCAGCGATAAATCCAACTCACAACGACAGGAGAGTTCTTGTAAGACAACCTGCAATTCATCAGGCAACTCGGCACCGATTTGAATCCATCCTTGAGGACGAGCAATTTGTAGGCGATCGCGCAAAGCTCCCACCGGATAGGACGGGTCGAGAATCAAGAAAACAGCACCCGCTTTCCAGATGCCCAGCAATGCCAGCACCAAAGCGGCACAGCGATCGCCATAGATTGCTACCACATCTTGAGATTGAATGCCGTGCAAGCGCAAGTAATGCGCCAGTTGATTACTCCAGGCATCTAGCTCAGCGTAGCTCCAAGTTTCATCGCGATCGACAATGGCAAGCTGATTGGGATGGCGTTTTGCCTGCTCTGTGAAATGGCTCTGAATCGAACCTGCCCAGCTTTCTAGTAATGGAGCTTCTGGATTAGGCAGTAAGGTTTGGGTGGTCGGCGTTACCAGGGAGAACTGAGTAATGGCCTGCTCTGGATTGGTCACAACTTGCTCTAGCAACTCCTGGAACTGCTCTTGCATGATGGCAATCCGTTCCGGGCAGAAGCGGTGCGCGTTGTAGACCCATTCCAGATGAATCTGATCCTCTTGCTCCCAGGCGTAGAAAGTTAGGTCAAACTTCGAGTGAGCGTGGTCATTTGCGATCGCCTCTACAGTAACTCCTGGTAATTCCAGCTTGGAATCACGATAGTTAAGCAAATTGAAAAACACCTGAAATAGGGGTGTTTGATTGAGCTGCCGTTCTGGTTGCAGCACTTCCACCAGCTTTTCAAACGGCACTTCTTGATGAGCATAAGCATCCAGCGTCACTCCCCGCACCCGCTGCAACAACTCCCGGAAGCTAGGTTGTCCACTCAGATCGGTTCGTAGCACCAGCGTATTCACGAAAAAGCCAATCAACGCTTCTGTGTCTTGTTGAGTGCGTCCGGCGATCGGAGAACCGACACAGAGATCGCTCTGATCTGTGTAGCGGTAGAGCAACAGCTTAAATGCAGCCAACAGAGTCATGAACAAAGTTGCGCCTTCTTTGTGCCCTAACCCTTTTATAGCAGCACTCAGAGCCGCAGGTAGGATATGCGATCGCTTTTCTCCCTTAAACCCAGGCGCTAAATGATCCGTAGGCAAGGCAAGCTGAGCAGATGCGTTTTGGAGCTGCTGTTTCCAGTAAGAAAGCTGTTGCTCTAGAAACTCTCCTTGTAAGCGCTGTCGTTGCCAAATGGCGAAGTCGGCATATTGAATCGGGAGAGGAGAGAGGGGTGAGGAGTGTTCGCTGAAAGCGTTCCCGCGGGGTGGAATGATGAATGCTGTATATAGCTCGGTGAGTTCTTGCACAAAAGCATTCATTGACCAGCCATCGGTAATGATGTGGTGCATGGTCAAGACAGCTAGGTGATGAGTGGGACTCAACCGCAGCAGCTTAATTCGGAATAGGGGTGCTTGACCCAGATCAAAAGCTTGCTCTATTTCAGCTTGAATGAACTGTGCGGTTTCGGCTTCCTGAATAGAGGGTCGTAAATCTTGCCAATCCACAATTGGAATATTGATTTTTAAGGTGGGGGCGATCGCTTGTACTGGCTCCCCATCCAAAATTTGGAACCGAGTTCTGAGGATTTCGTGCCGCTCTAGAATTGCATTCAAGCTGCGCTCCAGCACCGTCACATCCAAATTTCCTGTGAATCGGAGTGCCGCTGAGAGGTGATAAGCAGAGCTGTTGGGCTCCAGTTGATGGAGAAACCAGAGGCGTTGCTGAGAGAGAGAAAGCGGCAAAGGAGCTGTATCGCGATCGACTGGTTTTAAGGGAGCTGAGGTATTAGTGCTGTCTTGGGTGCGCTGGCTAATGGTTGCCGCTAACTCCTCGACAGTGGGCGATTCAAACAAACACCGCAATGGCAGTTCCACCGCAAAGGCTTCCCGAATTCGGGACATGATCTGGGTTGCCAGCAGAGAATGTCCGCCCAACTCAAAGAAGTTATCGTGAATGCCAATGGTATTTACCCCCAACACTTGTGCCCAAAGTTTAGCGATCGCCGCTTCGGTGTCAGTTTGGGGCGCTACAAACGTCTTGGTGAGTTCCGTCCAATCTGGGGCAGGTAATTGTTTGCGATCGATCTTGCCATTGAGTGTGAGGGGTAGTGCCTCCAGGATTACGAAAGCACTCGGAACCATATACTCTGGCAGTTTTGCCTTTAGCCAATCTCGCAGTTGAGAGGGATCAGACTTAGCATCTGCTTGCGAAACCACATAAGCCACGAGCTGCTGATTGCCTCCCCCATCCTGCCGGAGAATCACTACCTGTTCCCGCACATCCAGATGTTGACCTAGGACTGCCTCAATTTCACCCAGTTCAATCCGGAAACCCCGCAGCTTCACCTGATGGTCAATGCGTCCCAGAAATTCGAGTGTTCCGTCGGACAGGTAACGAACCAAATCCCCAGTTTTGTAGAGGCGATCGGCCCCCCCCACCTCTATTTCCCCCAGAATTGGGAGGCTAGACATATGCCGAAACGGATTGACGATAAACCTCTCCTGAGTCAGCTCAGGTCGATTGAGATATCCTCTTGCTAATCCTGCACCACCGATGTGTAACTCCCCTGGAACACCGATTGGAACAGGTTGGAGGCTTTGATTGAGCACATAGATTTGGGTATTGGCGATCGCTCGACCTAAGCGCACCGACTCATTCCAAGGCTCCACCCGTTCCACCATTGACCAAATCGTGGTTTCCGTTGGGCCGTACATATTCCAGAGTGACTGGCTTCTAACCAGGAGTTGATCCGCCAGTTCATGGGATAAAGCTTCACCACCGCAGAGAATCTTGAGTTGGGGATTTCCCTGCCATCCTGCCGCTAACAACAGTCGCCAGGTAGCAGGAGTTGCTTGCATCACAGTTGCGCCAGATTGCCTCATCAGTTGGATGAGCTGTTGAGCATCCATTGCTGTCCCTCGGCTGGCAAGCACTAGGCGAGCACCCGTGATGAGGGGCAGATAGACTTCTAGCGCTGCAATGTCAAAACAGATGGTCGTGACAGATAACAGCACATCTTCTGCGGTGAGTCCTGGCTCTTGACGCATTGAGTGCAAGAAGTTGGTGAGGGCATGATGCGGGATCTGTACGCCTTTGGGCTTGCCCGTGGAGCCTGAGGTATAGATCGTGTAAGCCAGATTTTCACCTGTAGCCTGGCTCATGGGGTTCTCAGAGTTGCAACGGGCGTTGGCGAAGCCTGAGCTTGCTCGTATCGCGTCCCAATCGCTATCCAGACAAACAAACTGAGCGCTATGTTGAGGTAAGGTCTCTAACAGCGATCGCTGCGTCACTAACACAGGAGCCTGGGAGTCCTCCAGCATCAAGGCAATGCGATCGGACGGATGGGCAGGGTCAATCGGCACATAGGCACCCCCCGCTTTCAGGATGCCTAATAAGCCAACGATGAGATTGAGCGATCGCTCTACCGCAATGGCAACCAGCACCTCTGGACCAACACCGAGAGAACGCAGATAGTGAGCTAGTTGATTGGCTCGTTGATTGAGTTCTTGATAGGTCAAGGATTGATCTACGTAGGTAACTGCAATCGCATCAGGGGTACGCTCAACCTGTATCTCAAACCATTCATGAACACAGCCAGGGGGAATGGTTTGAGCCTCGCGATCGCGAGTATTCCACTCAAACAATAACTGATGTTGTTCCGCCGCAGTCAGGAGCGGGATCTCTGCCAGCGATTGCTCAGAATTGGCGATCATGCGCTCCAGTAAGCTGCGGAGATGACCGAGGAGACGGGCGATCGCCTGTGGCTCAAATCGTTGCTCGTTGTAGGTCAGTTCAATTTGCCAGGAAGTGCCTGGGTGAATGACCACGGTTAATGGATAGTTGGTCTGCTCAAATGTCCAGATATCCTGAACCGCCACAGAATCTGTTGCCTGTTGGAGGCTAGTATCGATCGGATAATTCTCAAAAACCAAGAGGCTGTCAAATAGCGGCGTACCTTTAGGAATTTGGCTCCACGATTGGATCTGTACCAGGGGTGTGTATTCGTATTGCCGCATCTCCGCCTGTTGCAGCTGCAGTTGTTGCAGCCAAGGCAGCAAGGTTGCTTCGGGTGACACCTGAACACAGACAGGCAAAGTGTTGATCAGCAATCCCACAATCGTTTCAGCAGCGGCTAAAGAGGGAGGACGACCGGAAACGGTGCTGCCAAACACAACCTGTGCTTCCCCGCTGTAGCAACTCAACAATAATGCCCAGGCTCCCTGCATCAAGGTGTTCAGGGTGAGCTGATGTTGGCGGGCAAATTGGCTTAGGGCATAGGTGATCTCTGAGTCCAGTTCGAGTGACTGACGGGCAATGGAATTGGATATGTGGCGATCGCCTTGGCGACGGTCAATCGCGAGTGCGGTTGGTGCAGCAATATCCTTGAGACTGTCTTGCCAGAAGGTTTTCGCGGCGGCTAAGTCTTGCTGTTGTAGCCAAGCGATGTAGTCTCCAAAGGGGCGACTGTTGATAATGGGAAGTGCCTCTCCCTGACGCAATGCTGCATAGGTTGTCCAGACTTGCTGCAACACCATCGCGGTTGACCATCCATCCAAAATTAGATGGTGCTTGCTCCAAATTAAGTGATAGCGATCGTCACTCAACCAAATCAGGCTGAGCCGCATCAAGGGTGGGCAAGTGAGATCGAACCCTCGCTGTCGATCCTGCTGGATGTATGTTTGTAACTGCTGGTGCTGTTGTTCCGGAGACTGCGATCGCCAATCGAACTGTTCGATCGTCAGCGTCACTTGCCGACAAACGATTTGCAAGGGCTTTTCTAACCCTTCCCACTGAAGCCCTGTGCGGAGGATAGCGTAGTGTTGGATGACCGTCTGCCATGCCTGTTCTAGTTGCTGTGGATGAACATCTCCCTGAAGCACACAGCCAAACTGACCTACGTAGATATCTGCTTCGGGCGTGTAGAGGCTGTGAAACAGAATCCCCTGTTGGGTAGGAGACAGCTCGTATAGGTTTTCAATTTGGTTCAGGTTCATTGGGCACCCCCACGGGTTTGGCTCATTCGGGCGAACAGTTTGTTGAGGTCAGCTTGGCTAACGTTGGCTTGCGGGAAGTCAGAAGGCGTGAAGTTACTCACTGGAGCTGCTTCAGGGTGGAGGATCGATCGCAAACTCGTCAGAAACTGCTGCGTCAGTCGCTCGATCACTGGCAGAGCATGAATTTTTGGGTTGTAAATCCAATCCAACTGCAAACGCCCTTCTAACACCAAGGCATTGACTTCGAGCAAATACTGCCGCTGAGCTTGAGGACTGCGGGTGGCTCCGGTGTCAGTAGTCGCCATGCGGAATAGTGAGGAAGCGGCTAAGGTCGCGTCAAACTGTCCTAGATAGTTGAACAGAATCTCAGCTTGGGGTGCGTTTTGCAGGTTGGTTCGCACTAATTCATCGGAGCTGAGATAACGCAAAATGCCATAATCTACGCCACTGTGAGGTATCTGCCGCAACTGTTCTTTCACAGACTTCAATACCTCACTCACTTCTGCCTGAGCATCCACCGCTAAACGGGCAGGGTAGATGGCAGTGAACCAGCCAACTGTCCGGGAGACATCTGCTTCTGACAGCACTTCCCGTCCATGTCCTTCCAAATCAATTAGAAAGTCTGTCTTGCCTGTCCAAGTCGCGAGGCTGTGGGCTAATGCCGTCAGTAATACTTCATCCACCTGTGCCCGGTAAGTCTTGGGCATGGCCTGGAGTAAGGTTTGGGTTTCGTCTGCATTGAGCGAGACAGAGAGGGTTTGGGCAGAGGCGATCGCATTCTCTCCAGTTCCATCTCCCGGTAACATAGCCACAGAAGCATTCAAGGTTTGCAACCAGTAATCAACTGTTTTCTGGCAAGCTTCTGACTGCACATAGGTTTGCAACTGCTTTGCCCACCGCTGGAAGGAGGTTGTTTTAGGAGATAACTGCACCAATTGGCCTTGCGCCAGTTGGTGATAGGCTGTTTGCAAATCCTCCAATAGTACCCGCCAAGACAGACCATCCACTGCCAAATGGTGAATCACAATCAGCAGTTGATCCGATTGCTGTGCCCCTCGCTGAAATAGCACCCCTCGCAGTAGTGGCCCTGTTTCTAAATTCAGGCTAGTTTGCGCCCGGTGAGCCGCTTGAGCGATCGCCTCTTGCTGACTTTCAACTTGATTCGATAGATCCATCACCGTGAATGGAATCTCTTTTTCAAGACCACCATTCATCTGATGCCACGTATCCTCGACACGCTGAAATCTCAGCCGCAGCGCATCATGATGATTCATCAGATGTTGGATCGCCTGCTGCAAAATTTCAACTCGTAGCGGAGCTTGCGCTTCTAGGAAAACAGCTTGGTTCCAGTGGTGAGGTTCTGCCAAGTTTTGCTCAAAGAAGCGATGCTGAATTGGGGTCAAGAGAACTGCACCTGTAACGAGTGCTTGAGTTGCCGTTAAATCGCCCTGCGGCTGACTTTCAACTACTAGCGCCAATTGAGCGATCGTCTGGTGTTCAAACAACTGCCGAGGTGTGAAGCGTAACCCGATTTGGTTGGCTTTGGCGATCGCCTGAATGCTCAGGATGGAATCTCCCCCCAACTCAAAGAAGTTGTCATAAATGCCCACCTCAGCGACATGCAAAACGCTTGACCAGATAGCACTCAGTTGTCGCTCAACTTCATTACGAGGCGCAGCAAAGGCAGGTTTGGCGATCGAATTTTGTGTTTTGGGAGCGGGTAAGGCTTGCCGATCTAATTTGCCATTGGCAGTCAGGGGCAAAGCTTTCAAGCTAACGAAAGCAGACGGCACCATATATTCTGGTAATCGTTCTGCTAAAAAGGAGCGCAGCGTCTCTGCCAAGCCTGGGGTATCCGGAGTCTGTGGTACAACATAGGCTACCAATTGCGGCTGATTCGGTTGATCTTCTCGTTTGATTACTGCTAGCGATCGCATGTCTGGATGCTGTCGCAAAACGCTCTCTACTTCTCCCAGTTCAATCCGAAAGCCACGAATTTTTACCTGATCATCTGCCCGACCCAAAAACTCAATCGTGCCATCCGGGAGATAACGAGCCAGATCTCCGGTTTTATATAGGAGTGAGGAGTGAGGGATGAGGAGTGAGGAGTGACGAATAAAGCGTTCTTGGGTTAACTCAGGTTGTTGCCAATATCCTCGTGCTACATTCGCTCCGCCAATGTAGATTTCGCCAGGAACACCGACGGGAACAGGTTGTCGGCACTCGTTGAGGAGATAGATTTGGATATTAGCGATCGGAGTTCCCAAAGGCACTATCTCGGACTCAGGCAATGTCTCAGGAACTGCATAGGTGAGAACGCCCACAGCTGTCTCTGTAGGGCCGTAGTGATTGAAGATTTGGCAACTAGGAGCCTGCTGCCGCACTTGCTCAACCAACGCTCCACTCAATGCTTCTCCGCCTAGAATCAAGCGCTGACGTGGGAGAAAGCGATGTACATCAGGTGAGGTCAGCAGTGCCCGTAAATGGGATGGCACAATCTTGAGACAGTCGATGGGGTAGCGATCGCCATATTCCGCTAAGGCTGCTGGGTTCATCACCCGATCTTGGGAGAGGATATGGAGACATCCCCCAAAACAGAGGGAGGCAAAAATCATCGTGTTGCCCAGATCTGCTGCGAAGGTAGAGACGAGGGCAAAATTAGCGCCTAGAGGTAGTTCGTCGAATTTGAGCGATCGCTGCACCCCATACAAATAGTTGCTGAGCTGCCGATGTTCAACTGCCACACCTTTAGGTTTCCCGGTGGAGCCAGAGGTAAACAGGATATAGGCTAGATTTGCAGGCGTGATTACAGCAGTTTTAGCCCCCCCACCCCCCCAACTTTGGGAAGAAACGGAGTCAAACTCACACGCTGAGGCAATCTCATGATCCAAACGAATCACGGTTGATGCTGCATCGGCAGGAAGTTTTGTCAGTAAAGAGGATTGCGTGATCAGAACTGGAATCTCTGCCTCTTGCAGTCGTGCTGCTAAGGCCGCAGGTGGCAAGTTAGGATCGAAAGGAACATACGCGCCCCCCGCCTTGAGGATGGCAAGCAAGCTAATGATCATTTCTAGCGATCGCTCCAGGTAAATCGCTACCGGAGTTTCTAGCTCCACACCTCGTTGCTGCAACTCATATGCAAGTTGATTCGCCTTATCGTTGAGCTGTTGGTAGGTGAGCGACTCGTCTTCAAAGACCACCGCAACTTGACCTGGCGATCGCTCGACCTGCGTCTCAAACAGCTCATGAATGCAGAGTTCCGGATACTCTACAGCGGTTTGATTGAGGGTAAGGAGGTGCTGGCGATCGCTCTCGGTTAGGATCTTCAATTTGCCAATAGCTGTCTGCGGATCGCGAATCACGTTCTCCAAGAGAACTGTCAAGCGTCCTGCCAATTGCTGAACAGCCCCAGCTTCAAATGCTTGAGCGTTATAGTGTAGTTCCAGGTTTAGTTCTTCACGCTGCTGACCTACCAGCTTGAGCTGAAACGGCTCGATGTGAATTTGCCGCTGCTGGATTGTCCAGTTGAGATTGTTAGACGCAAAGGATGGTGATTGATCCAGCCATTCAAAGCTAAAAGGGAGAAAAGGTGGATGATGGGCGATCGCTAGTTCTGGCACATCCTTCCAAGTAAAGGCTTCTTGCCATTGGGCTGTGGTTTGGAGGGAGGTGTGGATTTGTTGGAGCAGGGTGGCAAAGGGCAGAGTTGCTTCTAGCTCAGAGCCGATCGGCAGAACTTTTGCCAGTAGACCCAGAGCCGCTTCCAGCTCCTCATAGTGCCGCCCCGCATCCGTCACACCCAAGATAAAAGTGGATTGATCGGTGTGTCGCCACAGCAGGGCTTGCCAAGCCACTAGAAGTAAGGTGGAAAGAGAAACTTGATGAGATTGGGCGATCGCGGTTAGCGCTTGAGTCTGTTCGCCAGAAATAGTTAGGGTCACTTGCTGAAATTGAAATCCTAGTTTTTCAGGCGATCGCTGTTGGCAGGGTAGTTGCAAACGCTCTAAGGGAATCCAAGGTTGCTGTCGCCAGTAGACTCTCCCTGTTGCGGCCTCCTCACTTTCTAGCAGTTCACATTGCCAAGCAGCGAGATCGGCATACTGCACTGGATCAACCACATATTCTTCTCCCTGCCCAATCGCGGCATAGGCTTGACTGATTTGATCGACTAAATGCGTCAGGGCGATCGCATCGGTACACCAAATCGAGAGAATTAGTTGCAGGAGATGTTGATCAGTTGCCAGTTGGGTTAAACGTACTGTCAGCGGAGAGCAATCCGTGGTCAAAGCACCTGGCTCGAACCCCATTGCTTGTCCATCCCAAGATTCCAGGGTGGGGAGATGGTCTGTAATCACCTGCAAAGGGAGATCCGTTCCGGGCAAAACGGCGATCGCAGTGCGGAGAATTTCGTGCTGCTGCGCTACCTGCTGGATCGCTGCTTCTAAAACCTGAAATTGCAGATCTCCCTCAATGCGAATCAGACAGGTTGCCCACTTGGCGGACTGTTGATCTTGCTGAAACTGACATCGCTGTTGCTGCGGTGAAAGCTGGAATCCTTCAAGGGTTGGAGTTTGCATGATTGAATCTGAAGTATCGGGTCTAGAGGAAGCGATCGCAGAGGCAGACGGGTAACGATTAGAGTAGGGGCGGCTTTAGGAGGAGATATCGAATCAGTTCAGCAAGGGATAGCCAAAACCCGCCCGTACGAGGTATCTAATTGGTGTCAGGCAATCGCGATTCATAAGGTTCTGCCATCCCTACCACCACATTGCGGAGGCCGACAAAGGGAGTGCGTCCGTGAGCAGCGAGAAGGTTGTCGAGCAGCAGAATATCGCCTTGCTGCCAGGGGAAAATCACCATTTCTTGCTGATAGACTTCACGAATCTCATCCAGAATGGAATCTTCAATGGGCGTTCCATCACCGTAGTAGGCATTGCGAGGCAGTTCTTCCGGGGGAACCACTGCCAGCAAAGACTCTCGCACTGCTGGCGCTAAACTCGATACATGAAACAAATGGGCTTGATTAAACCAAACGCGATCGCCTGTGACTGGATGAGTCGCGATCGCTTGACAGACCTGTCGCGTTCTAAGGCGATCCTCACTGCGCCATTTCCACTCAATTCCTGCTTGCCGACAATAGACTTCTACTTCTGAGTGCTTTGAGGTTTGGAAAACTGTCTGCCAAGGAAGATCTAGACCACCGCCATAGTTGCGAACATACATTACCCGCTTCTCGATGAAGCGCTCCTTAATCTGGGAATCTAATTTTTGGAAAATTATGCGGCTATCCGCGATCGGGGTAGCTCCGTCTTCAACGGCGGGCTGTACGCAGTAAAAGGCGATTCTCAAAGGATAGCTACGGCTATAGGCCATCTCATTGTGGAGGGGAATCCACTGATCAGCTGGATATTCCGTTGAGGTATAGATCTTGCCGCTGACCGTGCTGCGGGGTGTGGAGCGATAGGAGTAATCGAGCAAGGAACCATAAAGAGACTGCATCCATTGTTCAAAAGCGGGCACGCTGTTGATATTGAAGTTGCGAAACAGAATGCCGCCATGTTGCAACAGTTGGGATTCGAGCCACTGCCGCTGATTCAGTGCCCAGGTTTCTAAATTCAAGCCTTCTACTTGGGGTTGAATGATCAGGGGTAAGGGCTGGTCTGGCTGCAGTTGGCTCGTCGTGACTAGTTCTGTCGAAGCCGAAAAACTGACAGCTCGGCGTTTGATGCCTTGGAGTTTGAGACGGGAAGGGGATTCTGGGTGACTCATGGTTTAAAGGTGTTTTTTAAGACCGTTTACGTTTAATTTGGCTGAGTTTTTGTCGCTGAGTGGCTTTAAAGGCTTGCCCTGCCTGCTGTTGCTGCTGTTTCTCGGTTTCGGCTAAGATCTGCGTTAAACGACTCAGGCGGATATCCGGTTGGGCAATGACAGTTTCTAGTAAGGTTTGGTAGAGGCTGGCTAGGCGAGTAATGGCGATCGCCTCAAATTGAGCGGTTTTGTATTCAAAAAAGCCCTCCAACCCAGCCGTGGTTTCCGTGAGATCCAGCTTTAGGTCATGCCGTACCACACCCACATCCAGATCAGACAGTGCTAACTGCAATCCAGGTAACTCAATGCTGGGCATGGGGGTGTTTTGCAGTACAAACCAAGTCTGGAAGAGTGGCGATTGCCCCAGTTGGCGATCGATCTGGAGTTCGGTTACTAGTCGCTCAAACGGCACATCCTGATTGGCATAAGCTCCTAGCGCCGTTTCTCGCACCCGCAGCACCAATTCTCGAAAAGTAGGATCACCAGATAAGTCGGTTCGCAGCACCAGCGTATTCACGAAGAAGCCAATCAAGCCCTCAATCTCTCGGCGATTGCGATTGGCGATCGGGGAACCCACGGCAATATCCATTTGCTGGGTGGCGTAGTGGAGCAAGGCATTGAACCCTGCCAGCAACGTCATAAATAAGGTGGCGTCAGTTTCTTGACTCAACGTTTTCAAAGCGGTAGTCAAGTGAGTTGTGAGGGTGAGAGGATGACGTGCGCCTTGGGAAGTAGCTGGTGCTTCTGGGGAGGTATTGGCGATCGCAAACTTCAGGGGTGGCGGAATCTCCCTAAACTGGGTTTTCCAATAGGCAAGCTGTGATTCCAGCACCTCTCCTTGCAACCATTGACGCTGCCAAACGGCAAAGTCGGCATATTGAATGGGGAGAGGAGTGAGGAGTGTTCGCTGAAAGCGTTCCCGCAGGGTGGGGTGAGGAGCGTTCGCTGAAAGCGTTCCCGCAGGGTGGGGTGAGGAGCGTTCGCTGAAAGCGTTCCCGCAGGGTGGGGTGATAAAAACTGTATATAGCTCGGCGAGTTCTTGCAGGAAGACTCCGATCGACCAAGCATCTGAAATGATATGGTGCAGGCTCATCAGTAGCGTATGGTTGGTATCCGTCAGGCGCAAGAGGGTGAATCGGAAGAGAGGGGCTTGGGTGAGGTCAAAGCGTTGTTGGGTTGCCTTCTGGAGCCACGAGCTGAGATCAGCGTTGTCTTGGCGCAAATCTACCACAGGCAAACTGATCTGGAGTGTCGGCAAAATCACCTGGATCGGTTGCCCTTCCTCGACCACAAACTGTGTCCGTAATACCTCATGCCGTTGAATCAGTGCATTCAAACTTTGCTCTAGCGCTGCAATATTGAGCTGTCCCTGAAGCTGAATTGCGCCTGCACAGTTATAGGACAAATCATCGGGGTTCAGTTGATGCAAGAACCAGAGCCGTTGCTGGGCAAAAGAGAGAGGCAGTTGCTGCCGCTGGGCGAGGCGTTGTAGAGGCGGAACTGCTGTGGTTGTATTGCTGGCTTGCTCTACCTGAACGGCAAATTCCACGATCGTGGGATAAGCAAATATTTGTCGCAGGGAGATGTCAATGCCCAGTGTTTCCCGAATGCGAGAGATCACCTGAGTGGCCAAGAGGGAATGCCCACCCAGTTCAAAGAAATTGTCTTGAATGCCAATAGCTTCAATGCCGAGCAGTTGCGACCAGATCTCAGCCAGTTGTTTTTCGGTAGCGGTGCGAGGTGCAATCAGTTGCGATCGCACTACAGCATCGCCTGTAGGAGCAGGTAAGTTCTTGCGATCGAGCTTGCCATTGGGGGTCAGCGGGATTGAGTCCAAAGCCACAAAGGCAGTGGGAACCATATATTCCGGTAGTCTTGCCTTCAGCCAATCTCGTAACTGAGAAATCAGATCTGGTGTAGCTTCTGCTTGCGGCACAATATAGGCCACCAGTTGCTCACTTTCATCTTGTCCCTCTCGCACGATCACTGCCTGCTCCTGCACGCCAGAATGTTGGCCAAGAGCGGCTTCAATTTCACCCAATTCAATGCGGAAGCCGCGTAGCTTCACCTGATGATCAATGCGTCCCAAGTACTCAATCGTGCCATCGGGAAGATACCGCGCCAAGTCTCCGCTTCTGTAGAGAAGTGAGGAGAGAGGAGAGAGGGGTGAGGAGTGTTCGCTGAAGGGATTGGTAATGAATCGTTCTTGGGTTAACTCAGGACGGTTGAGATAGCCACGAGCGACACCTGCTCCACCCACATACATTTCACCGGGTACACCGATGGGAACTGGTTGCTGATACTGGTTCAGGATATATACCTGGAGGTCTGGAATCGGCTTGCCGACTACACTTTTGGTGGCATCAGAAACCACCATTGAGAGCGGGTGATATGTCACATGCACCGTGGTTTCTGTAATGCCGTACATGTTGACGAGCTGAGGTGATTGATCACCATGCCGCTCAAGCCAGGGCTGCAAGCTGGAATAAGATAGCGCTTCTCCACCAAAAATGACTAAACGGAGACTGAGATCTGGAGACATCCCCAAAGCTGTTTCTGCTTGAATTAACTGGCGGAACGCCGAAGGTGTTTGGTTGAGGACAGTCACCCGTTCTTGGCACAACAACTTATAAAATGCTTCCGGCGATCGCGTGTTCCAATAAGACACCACGACCAATCGCCCACCATACAGCAATGCTCCCCAGATCTCCCAAACGGAGAAGTCAAAGGCGTAGGAGTGAAAGAGCGTCCAAACATCCTGATCGTTGAAGTGGTACCAGGGTTGAGTGGCGGTAAAGAGACGCACGACATTGCGATGGTTGACCAACACGCCTTTCGGTTTACCTGTGGAGCCAGACGTGTAAATGACATAGGCGAGATGGTCGGCTGTCACGCCACTCACCAGATTGTCAAGGCTTTGTTGGCTGATGACGGTAGCATCGCGATCGAGGCAAATTACAGTTTTCTGAATAGATAACTGTTGCTCGTAGCTGCTCATAGTTACCAATACTGGCACCTGAGCATCATGGAGCATGAACGCTAAACGCTCTAGTGGGTAGGAGGGGTCTAACGGCACATAGGCAGCACCTGCTTTGAGAATCGCGAGGATGCCAACGATCATCTCTAGCGATCGCTCAACGCAAAGACCGACCAGCACTTCTGGGCGAACACCGAGCGATCGCAGATAGTGAGCCAGTTGGTTAGCGCGCTGGTTGAGTTCGCTATAGGTGAGAGATTGGTCTTCATAGGTAACCGCGATCGCATTAGGAGTTCGCGCTACCTGGGCTTCAAACAGTTCAACCAGTGTAGATTCTGACTCTAAAGCATCAACCTGTGGATCAGTCTGATTCCAGCTGGTGATCTGCTCCCACTCCGCTGCTGTTAGTAAAGAGAACTCACAAAGATGGCGATCGGGATGCGCCACAACCTGCTCCAACAGATGCTGGAAGTGTCCCAACAGGCGTTGCACGGTGGCTGCTACAAACAGATCGGTGTTGTACTCGATCGCTCCCACCAGACCTTGCTCAGTTTCAGAGAGAGCAAAGAACAAATCTAATGTTGCCGTTTGGGTATCGATCTCCTCCAGGGGTGTCACGGTTAAACCGGGGAGAGCCAGGGGTGGCATTGGGGCGTTTTGTAGGACAAACTTAACCTGGAACAGTGGCGATCGCCCTGAGGCTCGATTGGGGTTGAGGGCTTCTACCAGCGTGTTGAAGGGGAGATCTTGATGGGCGTAGGCATCTACTGTGACTTGGCGTACCCGCGCCAACAATTGCCGAAAGGTAGGGTTTCCAGATAGGTCAGTTCGCAACACCAACTGATTGACAAACAGCCCAATCAGGCGCTCAGTTTCAGTGCGGTTGCGATTGGCGACATCCGTGCCCACGACCACATCCTCTTGCCCACTGTAGTAGTGCAGCAGCAGGTTAAAAGCGGTGAGGAGCGTCATAAATAGCGTCGTACCCTCTTGCTGGCTTAAGGCTTTCAGCGATCGCGTTAGGAAATCTGAAAGCTGCACCGGAAGTTTCGCGCCGTTAAAAGTTTGGGAGGATGGGCGCGACTTGTCTGTGGGCAAATTGAGAATTGGCAGATCCTGTAACTGCTGCTGCCAGTAGGTGAGTTGAGATTTTGCAGCCTCACTCTCTAGCCATTGCCGTTGCCAAACGGCCACATCACCATATTGAATCGGTAATTCTGGCAAAGACACAGGCACTTGACGGTTAAACGCCTGATAGCAAGCCGCCAATTCTTCAATAAATACACCCCGCGACCAACCATCAGCAATCAGGTGATGGAGAACCACCAACAGCACATGGTGAGTCGGATTGAGGCGCAGCAAAACCGCTCGCAGCAAGGGGCCATGAGCGAGGTCAAAGGGGCGCTGAGATTCTTGGAATAGGAGAGATGCCAGCTCAGATTCTTGAGATTCGAGGATTTGGCGATCGCTAATCTCTCTGAGTACTAACTGGCAAGCTAATGTAGGATGAATGACTTGAATCGGTTGACCATCTTGTGTAGTGAAGGTGGTCCGCAGGCTTTCGTGGCGCTGCATGATGGCACTAAAACTTTGCTGAAGGGCGATCGCGTCCAGTGTCCCTTCTAACCGCACAGCAAAGGGAATGTTGTAGAGGCAACTATTGGGTTCTAGCTGTTCAAAAAACCAAATCCGCTCCTGGTCAAAGGATAAGGGTAGCGAATTGCCAGATTGCCGACGCGGAATCATGAAAACCTGAGCAGACTGTTCTCTTTGTTGTTTGAGTCGCTGCTCAAATAGCTTTCGTTGTTCTGGAGAGAGAGCCGCAATTCGTTTAGCCAGGTCATTCATCGTTTCAGCGCTCATGATAATCAAAAGAAACTCAAAGCTGAATATTGGCCTGAAGAGGCAGCCGCGACAGGTTCAGGAGAGAGAGATTGTTGGATGCGATCTTTGAAATGGTTGAGATGCTCCAGACTGGCGATCGCCAAATCAAAGTCAATGCCAAAATCAATTAGGCAGGCGACTTCATCGACCCCAATCTCCCGAAGGCGTTGAATCACGGGTTCACAGGTTTCAACGGTGCCAATTAGGGTTTTGCCGTCGAGATAACGCTCAAAGCCAAATTGCAGCAGCGTCTCAATATCGCTTTCGGTAAATTGCGCTAGGTTAACAGGCAGATTCTCTCGCTTGACCAGGCTTTCAATCAGGTCAAAGTGAGTTTTCAAATAATTACAAAAAGGAGCTTGTACCTGCCGCTTCACCTGCTCATAGTCCTCACCGATAAAGGTATGCATCATTAGCGAGACCTTTCCTGCCGCTGGGTCGTGACCATGCTGAACACGAGATTGCCGATAAAGCTGGATTTTAGGTGCCAGTTCTTCTACCGATGAGTGCAGCAGGGAAGTTAAGACATTGGCACCGAGCCGTCCTGCTTCTGTAAAGGTGTAATCAGAATGGCAGGTAATCCAAATCGGCAGTTTGGGCTGGACTGGGCGAGGCAAGGTGCGAACTTGCACAGGCTGCCCCGATCCATTTTTGCGTTCAATGGTTTGACCTTCCCAGAGTCGTTGCACCGTCTCGATTTCGCGCCACATCACGGCTTGGCGATCGCGGTAATTTTCGGGGAGCAACACAAAGTCATCCACATGCCAGCCATAGGCAAAGGTGAGACCCACCCGACCGTTGGATAAGTTATCCACCACTGCCCATTCTTCGGCCACTCGCAACGGCTCTTGCAGAGGCAAAACAACACTGCCCGATCGCAACTGCACCCGCTCGGTAATCATCGCCAGAGCGGCATTAATCACTGCTGGGTTGGGATACAGTCCGCCAAAATCATGAAAGTGTCGTTCGGGAATCCAGATAGAAGAAAACCCGTGGCGATCAGCGAATTTTGCCCCTTCGGTCAGGAGCCGATATTTATCGGCACTATGGGTAGAACCGTCGCCAGAGAAGTAGAAGAGACCAAACTGCATGATTAATTTAGCGAGAGGTTTCCAATTGGGTTTGAAGTTGCTCAGGCGTGAGATTTTCAATATCTGCCAGGAGTTGCGCGATCGCCTCTAAATCCTCACCTTGCGGTTGCTGAGATTCAATCCACTGCGTCAATTCCGCGATCGTGGAAGCCTCGCTCAACAGCACTCGCAGAGGCAATTCCACCTGGAATAGATCTCGCAATCGAGAGACCGCCTGGACTGCCAAAAGGGAATGCCCACCCAACTCAAAGAAACTGTCATGAATGCCAATCGGTTCAACCCCCAAGAGGTCTTGCCAGATATCAGCAATCTGTTGTTCTACGGCACTGTGAGGCGCTGCATAGGCACTGTGGGGCAGGAGGTGATGCCGCGATCGCCCTTCTGATGCGGAGACAAACTGATCGATAGAAGCAGACTGAGTTTGCTGCAACACCGCTTGCTGATGCTGCTCAACCACGGCCTGGAGATCTTGGGTCGAGACAATCACCTGCGGCAAGCCACTGTGGAGAATTCGTTGGAAGACCTCAACGCCCTCCTCTGTGGTCAATCCCTGCTGTAAACTGGCTGCTCGCTGTTGCTGCAAGGCTTCTGGAAGCGTTGTATTTACTGCCATGCCGACCTGTTGCCAGGTATCCCAATTAATCGCGATCGCCGGAGAGCCATATTTCGCTGTCCAATAGTGAGCGAACGCATCGAGGAAGGCATTGGCGGCACAGTAATCAGTCTGTCCGAATTCGCCAATGATGCTGCTGAGGGAAGAACACAGGCAGAGGAAATCCAGCGAGATGCCTTGTAGTACTTCCTCCAAAACGAGGGTTCCTTGCACTTTCGGCGCGAGAACAGATGCAGCGGCTTCAGATGTTTTCAGTTGGGCAATGCCACCTCCCGCAATCCCGGCGGCATGAATTACTCCGTTTAGCCTGCCAAAGCGTTGCAGCGTTTGAGCGATCGCATCTTTCATCTGTTCTCGATTCGTTACATCTGCTTGAACGACCAGAACTTCTGCGCCCAAGGACTCCAATGCTTGTAGGGTTTGAGATTCTGCTTGTCCCGAACGGCTGACTAAAACTAGCTTGGCCTGCACCGATTCAGCCAGATAGTGAGCCAGAGATAAACCAATGCCGCCCAATCCTCCGGTAATCAGGTATACACCACCCGGTTGCAATTGAATTTGAGGGATTGATGAGGATTCCAGAGAGACAGGTTCTAGAGATTGCACCCAACGATGCCGCCCTCTGTAGGCAATCTGTTGAAAGGATGACTCTGGAGCATTGGAACCAATTTCTGCGGTGAGTTGCGCCCCCCTAGCCCCCCAATGCTGGGGGGAACAAGAATCGAGGTCGATGTGAGAGCAAGTCAGGTTGGGCTGTTCTCTAGGCAAGACACGACAGAAGCCTAAACTGGTGGCTGCGGCTGGATCAAGCACTTCTTGACCTGTGATGTCGTATAGGTTTTGCGTAGTTAGGATTAGCCGCACCGGATCGCTAAAATTCTGTTGCGTCAAAGCTTGGGACAGATAAAGCAGACTGTAGAATCCTAAAGATTGCTGATCTTCAGGCGATCGCGCTTCTCCCTCTAAGTTCCAGCAGTGAGCGATCGCCGTTGGCTGTTGAGAGATTGTCTGAAAGAGTGTTTGATAGTCTTCTGGCGTTTGGGGATTGATGGTGTAGGTGTGCTCATCTTTCTGAGTAAAGCGATCGCCCATCATCACGATCGCCACTGTATGTCCCGCTTGTTCTAATTGACTGGCAAGCTCAGATCCAACGCCTGATGAGTCTGCCAAGATCAGGTAGTGCTGGGGAGGGGCGATCGCGGGTGCGACTAGCGGCGATTGCTGCCAAGAAGGGACATACAACCAATCGCTCATGTGGGGCTTTTTGCCTAACGTTGGGGCTGCTGGCGTGGAATTTGTCTGCTTGCTAGGCGGATCAATCCAGTAGCGTTGACGCTCAAAGGGATAGGTGGGCAGGGGTAAACGTCGCCGTTGCTCATGGGCATAGAAGCTTAACCAGTCAATTTCTACGCCTGCCAACCACAGCCGTCCTAAAACATTGAGCAAGAAAGCAATATCTGATTCGATATCCTTCGGAGCATCTTTGGGATGACGCAGAGAGGAAAGAACAATTTGTCCGCTGGCTTGCGATTGATGCTGGCGGATCAGGGTGCTGAGGGTGCGACCGGGGCCAACTTCAAGCAGAATGCAGTTTGGCTCTTGCAACAGTTGGCTGACTCCTGCCGAAAAGCGTACTGGTTGCCGTAGATGCTGCACCCAATAGTCAGGGCTGGTTGCTTCTGCTGGGGTCATCCAGGTGCCTGTCAGGTTCGACAGTAGCCGCAGAGTCGGAGGCTGCAACTTCACCTGACTCACCGCTGCTCGGAAAGAGACCAAAATCGGTTCCATCATGGCAGAGTGGAATGCGTGAGATGTGTGGAGCAAGCGACATTCTACGTTTTGGGCGGTTAGGCGATCGCGCAATTCTTCAATCGCCGTCATCGTACCCGATACTACACATAGATTCGGGGCATTGATGGCTGCTAAGGAGATCTCCTCGTTTAGCCAGGGTTTGATTTGTGTCTCAGATAGTGAAACCGCTAGCATTGAACCCGTGGGTAGGGATTGCATGAGCTGACCCCGTTTTGCCACCAAGCTGAGAGCATCCTCAAAGGAGAACACACCCGCCAAACAAGCCGCGATATATTCGCCCACACTATGCCCAGTCAAGGTTTGCGGCCGTACTCCCCACGACATCCAGAGTTGCGCTAGGGCATATTCCACTAAGAAAATCGCAGGTTGAGCGATCGCCGTCTGTTGTAGCTGTTCGGTGACATCGGTTTCTGAGCGATATAGGAGATCTTGTAAATCTACTCCTAACGTGGATTTCAACAGCTCGGAGCCGCGATCGACCCACTCTTGGAAGATAGGTTCAGTTTGATAGAGATCCCGCCCCATACCAACATATTGCGTTCCCTGTCCTGGAAATAGGAAGGTAATGGAGCGACTTTGCGGCGCTTCTATGTGGGTGACAATCTGTTTGGGATCTTGCGATCGCAAGATTTGGATTGCTTCAGCGTTATCCTGACAGACTACCATCCGCCGATGATTAAACCGCTGCCGTCCTACCTGGAGAGTATAGGCAGCATCCGCCAAATCTTGCTCTGGGTGCTGGGCTAAATGATCGCTCAAGCGAGTCGTTGCGGCATCTAAGGCAGAGGCAGTTTTAGCAGATAACAAAAGCAGTTGCCAGGGTCGGAAAGTACCAGATGAGGGGAGTTTTGGCGCTTCTTCGAGTACCGCATGGGCATTCGTGCCACCAATTCCAAACGAACTCACCCCCGCCCGTCGCGGTATATGATTCGTTTTCCAATCTGTGAGTTTGGTATTCACATAAAACGGACTGTTGGCAAAATCAATTTGCGGATTCGGTTGCTCAAAATGCAGACTCGGCGGAATTTGTTGGTGATGAAGCGCCAGTGTTGTTTTGATCAGGCTGGTCACACCCGCTGCCGCATCCAAATGGCCGATATTTGTCTTAACGGAACCGATCGCGCAGAACTGTTTTTTCTGAGTTTGGCTGCGGAAGGCTTGCGTCAGGGCGCTAATTTCAATCGGATCGCCTAATGCAGTTCCAGTGCCGTGAGTTTCGATATAGCTAACGGTCTCTGGTTCAATCTCTGCCACTGCCAGGGCTTCCGCGATCGCCTCGGCTTGTCCTTCCACGCTGGGAGCCGTATATCCCACTTTCACCGCGCCATCATTGTTGATCGCAGCGCCCTTAATTACGGCATAGATCATGGCTCGGTCGGCGATCGCATCTTCCAATCGCTTCAGTACCACCACACCGACACCATTACCTGCCACGGTTCCCGCTGCCTGAGCATCAAAGGCGCGACAGTGACCATCGGGGGAGAGAATGCCGCCTGTTTGGTGTAAATATCCGGTGCGATGAGGCACGGAGATCGTTACTCCACCTGCCAAAGCCATATCACACTGGTAGCTGAGCAAGCTCTGACAAGCCAGATTAGTGGCGACCAAAGAGGTAGAGCAAGCGGTTTGAATATCGAGGCTCGGTCCCTTTAAGTTGAGCTTGTAAGAAACTCGTGTGGTGAGATGATCCTTTTCATTGCCGATTACGGTTTGATAGCCGTGGGTTTGATCTAGCAGATGTGGATGTCCCGCCAGATTAAAAACTAAATAGCTATCCCAACCGACGCCTGCATAGACCCCGATCCGCCCGTCAAAGCGTTGCGGATCATATCCAGCGTGTTCTAATCCTTCCCAGGCACACTCCAAAAACAAGCGCTGTTGGGGGTCTAGCGTCTCCGCTTCCCGGGGGCTATAGCCAAAGAAGGTTGCATCAAATTGATCAATGCCTTCTAAAATAGCACCCGCTTTCACATAGTTGGGATGCTGTAAGAGATCAGGATCGACTCCCGCAGCCAACAATTCCTCATCGCTAAACCAGGCGATCGCTTCTACGCCATTTTGCAAGTTGTGCCAGAATTCCTGAATGTTTTTCGCGCCTGGAAAGCGACCTGTCATGCCGATAATGGCGATTCCATCGAGTGAGTTGGTCGTCATGGATTTCGTTCTCGCGATGAATGAAGGTTAGAGGCGAAGAGAGACGTTAGCGCCTTGCAGATCTGCTAGCCTGTCGGTCTTGTAAAGCGGCTTTGCGACGTTGGGCTCGGTCATAAACAGGCTGCAAATCGGTTGGGATGTCTTGCTGATTGAGATACTGCGCCAACGATCGCACGGTTGGATATTTGAACAAATCAATGACGGCGATCTCTCGCTTCAAACTTGATTGCAGCGCATGTTGTACCTGAATCACTAAAAGAGAATGTCCGCCCAATTCAAAGAAGTTGTCATCAATGCCGACTTGCTCTACTGCCAAAGCAGTTTGCCAAATGCCTGCGATCGCTTGCTCTAGCTCATTTTGCGGTGCGACATAGTTGACTTCAAGTGTGGGGCGATCGCCTTCTGGAGCGGGGAGTGAGCGGCGATCTATCTTACCGTTGGGAGTGAGCGGAAACGCGTCCAACATCACATAAGCAGCAGGCAACATGTAAGCAGGGAGCCGCTGTGTGAGAAAATCGCGTAACTCTTGCTGGGCTTCAGGGTTGCTGTTAACTAGGACCACATAAGCAACCAAACGAACTTGACCCGGTTGATCTTCTCGCGCCACCACCAAAGCTTCTTGCACATTAAGATGTTGAGCGAGGGCCGCTTCAATTTCTCCCAACTCAATCCGAAAACCCCGAATTTTAGCCTGATTATCCACCCGTCCTAAGAACTCTAAATGTCCATCAGTGCGGTAGCGGACGCGATCGCCAGTTTTGTAGAGAAGTGAGGAGTGAGGGGGGAGGAGTGAGGAGGAGTGAGGGAGAGCTTGGAATGGGTTGGGGATAAATCGCTCGTTGGTGAGATCAGGGCGATTGAGGTAGCCTCTGGCGATACCTGCGCCACCGATATAGAGTTCAGCAGGAATTCCAATAGGTACGGGTTGTTGATGGGTATCCAGCACATACAGTTGCACATTGGGAAGCGATCGCCCAATGGGAACCTCCTGCTCAAATGGCACAGCCCGTGGCCCCGCAATATCGCAATAGGTCGCTGTTACCGTGGTTTCTGTTGGCCCGTAGGCATTCACTAATCGGATCTGCGAATTTGCGTGTTGCTTCCACAGATGCACTGAGTCAGGGAGTGCCTTTTCACTCCCAATCATCACCAGTCGCACCGATTCGGGTAGGGTGAGGGTTGCCGTAGAGAGAGCATGAACCAGTTGTTGCCAAAAGGCGGTTGGCAAATTTAGAACAGTAATGGCTTGGTGACGACACTGCTGCAAGAAACTAGCCATTGACTCAATCATGGAACCTGTGCGCAAAACCAGAGTTGCTCCTGCTGCCAAGGTTGGAAAAATCTCTTCTACTGCCACATCAAAGCTAATCGAGGCAAATTGCAGCACCCGATCGCCTGGTTTAATTTCGTAGATCTGAATGGCACTATCAACAAAGTGAGTTAGCGATCGCCGCTTAATCATCACGCCCTTGGGCTTACCTGTAGAGCCAGAAGTGTAGATGAGATAAGCTAAATCGTCTTCTGTCGCGGCACAAGGGGGAGTAATGATAGGATACTGGGCAACCTCCATCCAGCTTGTGTCGAGGTTGATGCGCTGAAGGCTTGAAGGAACAGATAAAGTGATATCTTGTTGAGTCAGCAAGACGGCAACCTGGGCATCTTTCAGCATGAACAAGAGACGTTCTTCTGGATAGTTGGGGTCCAGTGGTACATAAGCGCCCCCAGCCTTAAGAATTGCCAGAATGCTAATAATCAGATTAGGCGATCGCTCTAAACAAACTCCTACAAACGTGCTTTTTGCTACTCCTAAGCTTTGCAAATAGTGAGTAAGCTGATTAACACGCTCATTTAGTTCTCTGTAAGTTAATGATGTCTCTGCATCAACTAGCGCTGGCATATCCGGAGTGGCGATCGCCTGTTGCTCAAATCGTTCCTGGAAGGGTAGTTGTGGCAGATCATGAGCTTCTGAGTTCCAATCCACCAAAAGCTGTTGACGCTCGGCAGATGGCAGAATTGGCAGCGTGGCGATCGATTGATCGGGTGTTTGAAGAATACTAGTGAGGAGAGTCTGGAAATGCTCTACAAAGCGGGCGATCGCTACCTGATCAAACAAATCGGTGCTGTATTCCACCCAGCCCATCAGTGTACCGTGGCGCTCTTCCATATCCAAGCTGAGGTCAAACTGAGAGGTTCCCGTATCCACATCTAAGGATTCTAAGGAAAGCCCTGCAAACTCTAGGCTAGAAGCTGGCATGTTTTGCAGCGAAAACCAGGTTTGGAAGAAAGGGTTGCGGCTGATATCGCGATCGGGATGCAGTTGTTGCACAAGTTGATCGAAGGGTAAATCTTGATGCAGATAAGCATCTAACGCTACCCGTCGCACTCGCTTCAACAGTTCTTGAAAGCTGGGATTACCGCTTAATTCAGTTCGCAACACAATGGTATTGACGAAGCAACCCATCAAGTCTTCCAGCGCAGGCTGATTGCGGTTGGCAATAGGAGAACCGACCAATAGATCGGTTTGACCACTGTAGCGATATAGCAATACCTTAAAGGCTGCCAACAGCGTCATAAACAGCGTCACGCCTTCTCGCTGACTCAACGCTTTGAGCGCAGTAGTTTGATCAGCCGAGAGGGTAAAGGCAAGTTTAGCGCCTCGGAAACTGGGTACGGCTGGGCGTGGATAAGTCGTGGGCAGTTGCAGTACAGGTAATCCCTCTAACTGCTGCTGCCAATAGGCTTGATGTGGTTGGAAGGCTCCGGTTTGCCACTGTTGCCGCTGCCACAGCGCGAAGTCTACATATTGAATGGGTAACCCTGGGAGAGCAGGAGCTTGGCCTAACTGAATGGCTTCGTAGTGAACCGCTAATTCCTCAATCAATACCCGTGTCATCGACCAACCATCGGCGATCGTGTGATGGAAGGCGAGCAATAACACATGATGAGTGTCACTCAAGCGCAACAACTGCACCCGCCAAAGAGGATACTGCTCTAGATCAAAAGGTTTGCTGGCCTCCGATTGCAGCAGCGATCGCAGTTCTGTTTCTGGATCATCAAGTGATGTGCAATCCACAATTGCCAGTTGGAATGCCAAGTCAGGCTCAATGATCTGCACAGGTTGTTTATCCTGGGAGACAAAGCGAGTCCGCAGAATTTCATGGTGTTGAGCGATCGCCTGCAAACTCTGCTCTAGCACCGGAACGGATAACGCCCCGGTGAGCTGAATTGCCACGGGCAGATTGTAGAACGGGCTATCTGGCTCCAGTTGATGCACAAACCAGAGACGTTGTTGGGCAAAAGATAAGGGATAGGTGTCAGCAATCGCATCCCGTTTGGGAATGCCTGAGTGCGATCGCTCAACCCCTTCTCCAATCTGAGCTAGAATCCGCTGTGTCAATTCTGTCAGACTCACATCATCTAAGAAATCGATCGCGGAAATCGTCACTCCTAGATTGATCTCTAGATCATTTTTCAGCGTCACCGCCATAATCGAGTCAATCCCCAGCGTGTTTAGGGGTTGCTTATGATTGATTTGATCAGGATGCACCCCTACCACAGAAGCCACCTGCCGCTGGAGTTCAGCTTGCAAAACAGCTTGCCGGTCTGCGGGAGCGATCGCCAACAAGCCAGCGCGAGTTAATTCATTCGCTGCACTGCCATCGTGTATGACATCGATAATGCTGCTACCCGCAACAGCTAAACTTCCCGCTAAAAAATCAGCGCGACAGGCGCGACGTTGAATTTTGCCACTGGTGGTTTTGGGGATATGTCCCGGTTTTAGCAACACCACCGCATACACCTGCACTTCAAAAGCTTGGGCGATCGCGCCTCGAATCGCGCCTGTCACTTCCTCAATGTCAGGCTGCTGGCGAAACTCTAATTCCTGAACGACAACTAAGCGTTCTTCCTGATTTACCTCAACGGTAAACGCAGCCCCAGCTCCAGGTCTCAAAGAAGGATGGCTTTGCTCGGTAGTACGCTCAATATCTTGCGGATAGAAATTGCGACCGCGAATGATGACCAGGTCTTTTACCCGTCCGGTGATAAACAGTTCTCCCTCTTGCAAGAAGCCGAGATCTCCAGTTCTCAAGAAGGGGCCTGCACCTGTATCCGCTAGATAAGCCCCAAAAGTTGACTGAGTTTCTTCAGGGCGATTCCAGTAGCCTTGACCGACGCTGGGGCCTGCTACCCAGACTTCCCCGACTTGACCATCTATACAGGACGTCAAGTTTTGGGGATGGGCGATCGCCACGGTTTGATCCGGGATACTTTGACCGCAACCCACCAGCAAGCGCGTGTCCTCGGTTTCGGATGTGGCCTCAAGGATCTGATCTTGCTCTAGGGCGATCGCTTGCACTGTTTTGATTGGTGGTGCGCTCGCAGATGAACCGCCTGATACCATTAATGTTGCCTCTGCCATGCCATAGCAAGGATAAAAGGCTTCTGGGCGAAATCCGCATTCGGCAAAGGTTTCAGCAAAGGCTTTCAGTGTTTCACCCCGCACAGGTTCTGCACCATTAAAGGCTACTTTCCAGTTGCTTAAATCCAGAGTTTGTCGCTGTTCTGGCGTGATTTTTTGCGCACAAAGGTCGTAGGCAAAATTGGGGCCGCCGCTGGTCGTGGCTTTGTAGCGGGAGATCGCCTGGAGCCAACGATAAGGGCGCTGCAAAAACGTCGCAGGTGGCATCAGCACACAAGGAAACCCACCATAGAGCGGTTGTAAGATCCCCCCGATCAAGCCCATATCGTGATAAGCAGGCAACCAGGAGACAAACACGCTCTCAGGAGTATGCCCCATATATTGATAGGTCGTAGCGGCGTTGTGGAGTAAGTTGCCGTGGCTGACCATCACCCCCTTGGGAGTACCGGTGGAGCCAGAAGTATATTGTAGAAAAGCCAGCGTATCCTTGTCTAATTGCGGCTCTTGCCAATCGTTTGCCAGATGCTTTGGTAGTTGATCAGTCGTCAACCATTGCAGCGAATCTAGTGCCGTATGCTCGCTTAGCAAAGATTGAATCTTATCAACCAAACTAGAAGTGGTGAGGGCGATCGCAGCTTCGGCATCCTGCACCATGCTGAGGATTCGAGGGGTATTGCGAGCATTGCGGGGGGGATACGCCGGAACTGCTACAACCCCTGCATAGAGACAGCCAAAGAAGGCGGTTAGATAATCTAACCCAGGGGGATATAACAGTAATGCCCGTTCTCCTTGCAAGTTCAAGGCTTGGAGTTGAGCCGCGATCGCTCGACTTCGTTGAGCAAAGTCTGCATAAGTGAGCCAGTCTGACTCAGTTTCGCCATCCGCTAAGAATGTAAATGCTTGTTGGTTCGATTGCTGGGATGCCCGCTCACAGAGCAGTTCCATCATCGTTGAATAACCAATTGCCAATTCCAGATGATGCTGAGTCACACTTTACCTTCCTTGTAGATGCATCAGGCAGAAAACTGAGGGCTGATGTGAGTCATCACTCCTCGAGCCGATTGGAACTGGGCGTGACGATCGCGATCCCGTTGGTCATTCCAAAATTCAAGCCAAGGAGATGAGTCAATAGATTGCTAAAAATTCCGTTGAATGACTGATTGCCTTGTCAGGCAAGGCTTCTAGCGTTTTAGCCAGCCATGATGTAATCGCTAAATTGAAACATTTCTAGAATTTCAAGATAAACACAAACTGTTGGTAAATGACATTAGTTCTCAATTAATATAGGTTCAACTTAAACCCTTGGCAACCCCTAAAAGAAAATTATTGTCAACTAGGAGCAAGTTTTATCTAGCCATCCATCCAATCTCCTACCTTTGAACCCACTTGGAATATCTTCCAAGTACTGGCAGTGAATGGAATACAGGATTGAATCAAATTTCTTGACACAATTTTGTTGAGAACTATTCTAAGTGTAGTAAGATGCCATTCAGACTTCCTATGACTTCTAATTGAGAATTAGTCTAGTCAAGGTTCTAGATACCCAGCGAGTTCATCGTTGATGAGGTGTCTCAGAATATGCTGCTGATAAATCAGCCAGTTGCAGTTAACGTGCTTTTCATTAGATACGTGAGGAGATATGACCAGTAGACCGCAGTTCCTGAGTTGTAGCCTTGGCCTGCTTGGGGTGGTGCCCGCTCTGATTGCTAGCCCTGCTTGGGCACAGAGCAGCCAAATTACAAACGTTCAACTAAATCCCAAGGATGGCGGCTTAGAAGTTGTCTTGGAAACCAGCAATGGTGCTGCGGTTCGAGCTTTGACCACCAGTTCTGGAAATACGCTCACCACGGATATCACAAATGCACAACTGCGCTTAGCGGGCCAAGAATCTTTTCGTCAAACCAATCCAGCGACGGGTATTGCCGAAGTCACTGTCACCTCACTGACCACAAATAGCGTACGGGTGACAATCGTTGGAGAGTCGGCTGTCCCCATCAGTGCGCTAACTCGTCAGGGAAATACAGTATTTTTAAACATCAATTCTGCGGGCGCGATCGCGACTGAAACATCTCCCACAGAATCCAACACGACAGAATCTGCCACCACTGAAACAAATACAACCGAGGCAGATACAACCGGGGCAGATACTGAAACCACCACAGAAGCGGAAGCTACTACTGAAGACGATAGTGCCGCAGATAGTAGCGCTGATGATGAGAGCGCTGAGGGTGAGAGTGATGCAATTCGGATTGTCGCGACCGATGATGAGGAGGAAGGTTACACAGTTAGACGCGCCACCTCTGCCACCAGAACAGAAGCTCCGCTGCGAGATACACCCCGTTCAATCCAGGTGGTACCAGAGCAAGTCTTAGAAGATCAGCGAGCAATTCGCGTTGGGGAGGCGCTCCAGAACGTTGCGGGTGTCGCTCAAGATGATAGCTTTGGAGGAACGCGCGATCGCTTTACCATTCGCGGATTCTCTCAGGACACCTTTTTGCGGAATGGCTTCCGCCAAAACCAACGCAGCTTACGAGAAAGCGTCAACGTTGAGCGGATTGAAGTTTTGCGCGGCCCAGCTTCGGTTCTCTATGGACAGCTAGAACCTGGCGGGGTAGTCAACCTGGTTACTGAGCAACCCTTATTTGATCCCGCTTATAGTGCTGAGTTATCGGTTGGTAGTTTTGGGCTGTTCCGTCCCAGCGTAGACCTAACAGGCCCAGTTAATAACGATGGTTCGGTGCGCTATCGCCTCAACGCTGTGTTTGAAGGCGGCGGTAACTTCCGCGATTTTGATCAAGATACCGATCGCTTCTTTGTGGCTCCTGTTCTGGCTTGGGATATTGGCGATCGCACCTCTGTAGTGTTTGAGGCTGACTACCTCAAAGACAAGCGCCCCTTTGACCGAGGCATTGTCGCCATTGGTGAAGGAATTGCCGATATCCCCTACGATCGCGTGTTGGGTCATCCCGATGACGAAGGTGAAGTTGAAGAATTTTCGGTTGGTTACCAGCTAGAACATGAACTCAACGATAACTGGAAAATCCGCAACGGTTTACGGTTTACCAAGGCGGATACCTTTGACTACCGCGCTGACTCCTGGTTTATTCAAGATAGCGGTCAACTCGATCGCCGCTTCTTATCTAACGATGACGAGTCAGACACCCTAGACGTGCAGACCAACATCACCGGGAAGTTTTCGACGGGTGCGATCGACCACACCCTCTTGGTTGGGGTAGATTTTGGTCGGACATCGCGAGAAGGGACACAAAAATCTTTACCTGGTGATCCTGACTTCCCGATTGATATCTTTAATCCGGTTTATGGCGATCGCCCTGATATCTCGGAACTGACTGAGCCAGTTCGGGACGATGGCAGTCGGATCAATACGGTAGGGCTTTATCTGCAAGACCAAATTGACCTGACTGATAACTTGATCTTGCTTGCGGGTGGACGCATCGACTTCTTTGATCAATCCACCACCAACAACTTGTCAGGCCGAGAGTTTGAGCAGGACGATAATGCCTTCAGTCCACAAGTTGGTTTGGTCTACCAGCCAATTGAACCGATTTCTCTTTATGGCAGCTTCAGCCGCTCCTTTGTCCCCTCTCGATCCATCCGGGCCGACGGCTCTCCCCTAGATCCCGAACGTGGTACTCAGTATGAAGTTGGGGTGCGGGGTGAGTTTCTAGATGGTCGGTTGGTTACGAACTTAGCTGCTTTTGAGCTGACGAAAACCAACATTGCCACCCGTGACCCCAACAACAGACGCTTTAGCGTGCCTGTCGGTGAAGTGCGTAGCCGAGGGATTGAACTGGATGTCACCGGAGAGCTAGCTCCAGGTTGGAATGTCATTGCCTCCTATGCCAACATTGATGCCGAAATCACCAAAGATAACTTGTTGACCGTAGGCAATCGGCTGACCAACGTTCCCCGCAACAGTGGCAGCTTATGGTCTACCTATGAGATTCAGAGCGGCAACTTGCAAGGCTTCGGCTTTGGGGCTGGCTTGTTCTTTGTGGGCGATCGCGCAGGGGATCTCGATGCTACCTTTGAGCTACCTAGCTATGTCCGCACCGATGCGGTTGTCTTCTACCGTCGGGATAACTGGCGAGCTGCGATTAACATCAAGAACCTGTTTGATATCAATTATGTCGAGAACAGTGAAGGCTTCCGCGAATATATCAGCCCCGGCGAGCCCCTCACGATCATTGGTTCCTTGTCTGTATCGTTCTAAGGATACCTAACCCCCAGCCCCTTCCCTATGAGGGAAGGGGAGCTAGAGATATTTGATCCATATTTTACGTATGTCATGAACATGCTCAGGGTGGTTCGACAACTCAAGTTCTACTCACAAGAGATGGGAAAGATCTGGCGATCGCAACTGCCATCAGTCATGCAGGGATATCGCGATCGCTGGCTGCGGTTGAGTCTGCTGCTCTTGCTCACCCTCATGACAACAGTTGCCTGTGGTCGAGATGTCGTTTCTGATTCTGACTCTCAACCGTCATTAAGCACTCCTACCACTACCGAGACGCGATCGGTTCAACATGCGATGGGGACGACTCAAGTGCCTGCCGCTCCCCAGCGAGTTGTGTCTTTGAGTTGGTTAGATACTGTGCTCTCCCTCGGTGTACAACCGATTGGTAGCAACCAAGTGAATGACTCTTATCTGCAGGAGCGGGCGGCGGGTATTCCCAATGTGGGGCGGTCTGGTGCTCCGAGTCTAGAAAAGATTTTGGCACTCAAGCCTGATCTGATTTTGGGGTGGCAGACAGACCACAAAGCCATCTATCCGCAATTGTCTCGCATTGCGTCTACGGTAATTGATAGTGGAGAGGGTAGCGGAGCTTGGAAGAAGACATTGCAACTTTATGCCCAAGCCCTTGGCAAAACGGCTGAAGCTGAGCAACTAATGGCCAAGTACAAAGCCCGTTTAGCAGAGTTCAAACAAAAGATGGGTGCCTCTGGTTCCCAGCCAGATCAAACCCAGGTATCAGTGGTGCGTGTTTATCCAGATGGCATCAGCCTTTATTTAAAGGACTCCTTCTGTGGCACGATTTTGGCGGATGCGGGGTTATCTCGTCCGTCTACTCAAAGTTTGAGTGCTTCAGAAGCAAAGGCTTTGGGTGGCAATCCGGTGCAGTTGTCGATTAGTCGAGAGCTATTGAGTCAGGCAGATGGAGATGTCTTGTTTGTCTGGACAGGGGAGAATGATGCCAAATCAGCTCAGGCTGCTCAGAAGCAATTGGAGCAACTCAAGTCTGATCCCCTCTGGGCGAATCTAAAAGCTGTGAAACAAAACCGTGTTTATCAAGTACCCAAGTACTGGATTGGCAGTGGCCCGATCGCAGCCAATTTGGTTATTGATGACTTGTTCAAATATTTGGTCGATGAGGCTTAGATATGTCTCAGCACACCTTGTTTATTTGTAAAGGCTGTGGTCCTGACCGCAAGGGCAGTTCGCCTCATCTCCTCGATGAAGTATTGGCATCTAATGCAGATCAAGCATCCGGGTTGCAGATTGAAGCAACAAGTTGTTTATGGACCTGCGATCGCCCCTGCTCTGCCTCCTTGATCTGTCCCGGCAAGTACAGCTATCACTTCACAGATTTGTCACCGGATCAAGCCAGCGATCTGTTGACTTTTGCCGCTCAGTACCAGGACAGTGGAGATGGCTATGTCAAACCGCCCAAGATGCCAGAATCGTTGCTGCCTAAACTGCTAGTCCGTATTCCTTCGCCTCCGGCTGCTTGAATGGAACCCAATCAACCTACTAGCCTGCGGAAATTTCTCATTCTTTGGAGTGGGCAGGTAGCCTCAGTGCTCGGCACAGAGATGACCAACTTTGCGATCACGCTTTGGGCTTGGGAACTCACAGGTCAGGCAACTCCGCTAGCTTTGATTTTTTTCTTTACTCGCACTCCGAAGGTAATTGCGGCTTCCTTTGCAGGTGTACTCGTCGATCGCTGGAATCGCAAGCAATTGATGATGATCGGCGATGGCATGGCAGGGATATCTACGGTGGTGCTTCTCAGCTTGCTGCTCACTGATCAGTTAGCGATTTGGCATCTGTATGTTGCGGGAGCAGTGAATGGTCTGTTTGGTTACTTCCAAGACCTGGCCTATTCTACTTCCATGTCGCAGATTGTGCCTAAGCAGCACTATGCCAGAGCCACCGCGATGGATTCCTATCTCACCTATTCCGGTTCGGCAATCTTAGCTCCGGCGATCGCAGGTATTCTCTATCCACTGATTAAGCTTCCAGGCATCCTCCTGATTGATCTGGTCACTTTTCTGATAGCGGTTGGCACCGTTTGGTTTACGACCATTCCTCAACCCAAAGTTGAAGCGAAACCGTTCTCCAGAGAGCAGCTTTGGGAAGAGTTTACCTTTGGTTTTCGCTATATTTTCCGCCATCCCAGTTTATTAGCAATTCTCCTGTTTTTATTAAATTCTAATCTCCTTACCAATGCAGCCTGGGCGATTCAACCTGTGATGATCTTGGCGCGTAGTCAAGATAATGCCACAGCCCTTGCTAGTGTTCAAGCCGCGATCGGGATTGGGGGCGTGGTTGGCGGTGTCCTGCTGAGTGTCTGGGGCGGTCCCAAACGACGCATTCATGGTCTACTCCTAGGCCAAACTTTTGGTGAACTCAGCAGTGTATTTTTGGGATTATCAAACTCCTTACCGCTTTGGATGGGCACAGGGTTTCTGGCTGCTATCTTTTCTCCGTTTATTGGTAGCTCCAATCAAGCGATTTGGCTCTCCAAGGTTGATCCAGCGGTTCAGGGAAAGGTGTTTGCCTCGCGTTATCTGATTGCGCAATTGGCGGCACCTCTAGGACTGGCGATCGCGGGTCCCTTAGCTGATAAAGTCTTTGAGCCTGCCATGCAACCCGGAGGCTTTCTCACGCCTCTTTTTAGCGGTATCTTCGGCACAGGAAACGGTGCAGGCATGGCGCTGCAATTCACTTTATTCTCTATTTTAGGCGTGCTGGTAGGTGTAGGCGGATATGCTTTTCGTACTTTACGAGATGTAGAAACACTGGTACCTGATTATGACATTAAGACCTCTGACCCAACCCGTTCTCTAGTAGGAAAGGAGCGCTAAGTTCAAAGCCCCTCGCCTGTGAGGCGAGGGGTTCGGGGAGGAGTTGGCAAGAGCTTTAAGTTGCTCCAAAGAACTTATATATTTACAGTTCATATTTAGCTTATGAAATATTTCCTTTCTCGCCTGTCTCAGCGGCAACTTATTCGGCTGTACTCATTGCTGCTAGCCATTGTATTGATATTAATCATCATCACCTCTGGCCCGTTGGGTCAAGCTGCCAGCACCGAGATTTTGTGGGATACCTATGGAGTGCCACATATCTCTAGCAACCGCACACCCGATCTGTTTCGCGCTTTTGGCTGGGCACAGATGCAGAGCCACGCCAATCTCCTATTGCGGCTCTATGGTCAGGCTCGCGGGCGGGCAGCGGAATACTGGGGCGAAGACTATGCGGAATCGGATCAATGGGTGCGTAAAATGGGCATCCCAGAGCGATCGCAAGCTTGGTACAAAGCCCAAACGCCCAAGTTTCGCCAATATCTGGATACCTTTGCTGCTGGGATCAACGCCTATGCCAAAGCTCATCCTGACCAGATCGAGGACGATCTGAAAGCTGTACTTCCTATCTCACCTGTAGATGTGCTGGCACATACTCAGCGAGTACTGCACTTCACATTTGTCGTCAATCCAGAAGAACTGCAAGCGACACTCGCCAAAGCAGATCCCGGAGAACCCGTAGGCGGATCAAATGGTTGGGCGATCGCACCCTCTCACTCGGCCAGTGGTAAAGCGATGTTGCTGGCGAACCCCCATCTCCCTTGGGCAGATTTGTTTCTTTGGTACGAAGCTCAAATAACGGCTCTTGGTATCGATGCTTATGGTGCAACTCTGGTGGGCGTTCCAGTGCTAGCGATCGCCTTTAATGACGCGATGGGCTGGACTCACACCGTCAACACCTATGACGGCTGGGACGCTTACGCATTAACTTCGCGAGATGGCGGCTATGAGTTTGATGGGCAAGTGCGTCCCTTCGATACGGAGACTCAAACCCTCAAAGTCAAGCAAAAAGATGGTTCTTGGCAAGAGCAAACCCTAACTATTCAACGCTCGGTGCATGGCCCCGTGGTCGCAGAACCCAAGGGACAAGCGATCGCCCTTCGAGTATCAGGTTTAGATAGAGCTAGAGGTTTAGAGCAATGGTGGAAAATGGCCTGCGCCACCAACTTAAGCGAGTTTGAAACAGCTCTCAAGCGTATGCAGCTTCCCATGTTTACGGTTCTGTATGCCGATCGCGACGGACATATTCTCAACTTTTTCAATGGTCAAGTTCCGGTTCGCCAAGAAGGTACTTTTGCAGATTGGTCAGGCGTAATTCCTGGTAATACCTCAAAGACGCTGTGGACTCGTATCCATGCTTACGAAGATCTCCCTCGTGTTGTTGACCCCAAAACCGGTTGGTTGCAAAATGCCAATGATGCACCCTGGACAACCACCTTACCCGCAGCCCTAAATCCTGATGATTTTCCCGCTTATATCGCCCCTCGTGATGTCCTTTACTTCCGCGCCCAGCGATCGCTGCGAATGTTGATGGAAGACCCGAAGATCTCCTTTGAGGAATTGATTCGCTACAAGCACTCCACCCGCATGGAACTAGCCGATCGGATTCTGGATGATCTCACGACTGCTGCCAAATCCTCCACTGATCCCCTCATCAAACAAGCGATCGCAGTTTTGCAAAAGTGGGATCGCCAAGCCGAAGCCAAGAGTCGCGGTGCTGTTCTCTTCAAAGCCTGGAATGATTTAATGGATCGCTCCAAATTATTTGCCATCCCTTGGGATGAGAAATCTCCTCTTACGACCCCAGATGGCTTAGCTGATCCTGAAGCGGCGATCACTGCTCTCAAAACTGCTGCCACTGAACTTCTCAAGAACTATGGAGCGCTAGATATTGCTTGGGGAGACGTTTTTCGGCTCAAGTCCGAGGCTAATAATCTGCCTGCTAATGGAGGCCCTGGTGGGTTGGGCATCTTCCGCACTGTCAACTATACCCCTGCCGAGGAAGGCCAGTTTCAAGCCATCGATGGAGATAGCTTCGTTGCCGTGATCGAATTCTCTAATCCAGTTCGGGCGCAGGCTCTAACCAGCTACGGCAATGCCACCCAGCCCGATATGCTGCAAGGCAGCGATCAGCTCACCTTGATGTCCCAGAAAAAACTTCGCCCCGTCTGGCGATCGCGTCGGGATATCCTAGCTCATCTGAAATCTCGAACTGTCAACTTTGGCAAAGACTGAAACCATAACATTCACCCAAGTCATCTGAATAGAAATAATATGCCGCCTAAACACTCAGCTTGAGCAACTAGGCGGCATTACTAATATGGATGAAATCAAAAGCTATAAACGTCTTGCGGTTCTTCATCCTCCGCAGCGTTTGCTACAGCATTAACCCATGTCTAGCAACCATCTCATAAAGCTACTAGACATGGGTCAATTGACCAGGTTAGAAGCAGCGATCGCTTAGCTGTTATCCTTCAGGGATAGGCTCTGGCTCAGGAGCAGGTTCTGCCTCAGGAATCGGTTCCGCTTCGGGAATGGGCTCTGCTTCGGGAATGGGTTCGGGCTCAAAGACAGGTTCTGGTTCGGGAATCGGTTCTGGCTCAGGGATAGGTTCTGGTTCAGGAATCGGTTCTGGTTCAGCAATAGACTCAGGGATGGGCTCAGGTTCAGGGGCAGAAGCGGGTTCTACTGGCTCCTCAGGAGTATCTGAGCTATCGGTTGGCTCTGTAGGTGTCGCAGAGGGAATCGGTTCAGGAGTTGTCGGTGGAACGTCTGTTCTCGTTGGTTCTGAGCTATCGGGTTGCTCTGAAGCAGATGTGGTGGGAACTTCAGGAATCTCAGACGCAGTAGGTTCGGAAACGGGCTCAGAGACAGTAATACTACGGCGTTCTTCTTGCCTGCGATCGCGTGCTGAATCCTTATCAGTGAATTCAACTATAAGCCGGACACTATCACCAGCTTTGGCTCCTTTCCAGGCACTCTCTTTCTCTAATTGCTCACGAGCTTGCTTTAATGCAGCTTCATCCAACACACTATTACCACTGGATTTGGAGAGGGTAACCTGTGGCTTGCCTCCCTCGCCGAAGCTAAACTCTAGCTCAGGGTCACCTTTAGCTCCTTTAGCTTCCTTGGGACGTACGAACGTATCCTTGTCACAGCCGCGACATGTAATCTCCCGCGATCGGTTACCTCGCTCTGAAGGCTTCTCGGTGGAACCCGCTTTACTACCGCTGGGTTCTGTTCCCGTTCCTCTACCTGTACCAGAGCCAGGACCCGTACCAGAGCCTGTTCCAAGACCAATCCCAGAACCTGTACCAGAGCCAGAGCCTGTACCAGAGCCAGGGCCAAATCCGGAACCTGCTCCAGGACCAAAGCCAGGACCAATCCCAAAACCAGGTCTACCTGATCCAGTCGCTGTGGTCGTACCACTGTCTTGCCCAGAAGCAGCTCCGGGCATTCCACCTGTGGTCGTTCCTAAAGTTGAGCTGGCATTCGTACGATTTGCCGCTGTTTGGCTAGCCTGCTCACGAGCCCGCCTTAGTTCGCTCAGCAAGTTATTCAAATTAGGTGCTGGAGTGGGCTGAGCCACTTCTGCTTTCGGCTCGCTCAGCGGTGCTGGGGTTGGCTGTGTGACAGCGGGTTCTTCAGGGGTCTCTTCCGCAATGGGTGTTTCGGGAGTTGGCGCTTCTACGTCCTCAGCAACTGGTACAGGAGTAGGTTCGGGAGTGGGGTCAGGGGTAGGTTCCTCCTCTGCAACAGGCTCCGGTTGCACAGAAGGGGCTACTTCCGTAGGAGGGGCTGAAGCAGGAGCGAAAGGAACTGGAGCAGCTGCCATCAGTGTGGCTCCACCCGCCTCTTCACCACCACCGCCACCACCACCGCCACTCGCTTCTCCATCACCACCGGATGCAGATTCAAGTGGTTCAGGGACCAACTCGGACAACTCTTCTTCCGAAATGTCCGTTGTGACCACAAGAACTTCTTCTTGTTCTGCCTTAGCTTGCTCCATCTTCCAGATATCATTGACCTTCAGGCACAGCCCCACTCCGTGCAAGGCAAATGATCCCACAAGGCTGTAGGTAATAAATCGCTTGAGGGTCTTCTCTTGCTGTTCGCGTTTTTGCAGGACGGTGTCTGAGAATGTCATTTGCTGTATTGATGAGAAAGCTTATTGCAAATATTTCTAGCTGACTTGCCCATCCTAAAATTCAACTGCTGTGCTGTCAATCCATTAAAGGGGATTAACTGGATATTAGGCTTAAATCTGCGATCGCCAGGCTCCCAGGGATTTCTGAATGCTGAAATATTGAGATACAAGGAGTTCAGGGATTTTATTAGTTCTAAAATTATCACTTCTTAGTAAATGCGAATGCTTGACATTAACTACCACAAGACCTAATCTCTTTTGAGAAGAGATGTCAATAGTAGGTCTCTTCTGTCATCGTCCTCTCAAATAACTTCGCTGGCTGAAGAGGTCAGCTCTATTTCCGCGTGAGCTAGAAATGCTAATTGTTGAATTATTTATTGCTGGTGGCATCGTCATGATCCCCTTGGTGGGGTTCTCGATTGTGGCGACTGCCCTGATCATCGAACGTTTGGTTTTTTGGTACCGAGTGAAGCGGCGGCAAAAGCGGGTGATTCGTGATGTACTACGCATTTACCAACATGACGGTGATGCTGCATTGCTTAAGCTCAAACAAAACGCTGACCTACCGATCGCTCGCATTTTTCTAGAAGCTGTGGAAGTCGATCATTTTCCGCCTCATGCCTTTCGTCTGACGATGGAAGGAGCCACCCAAGCAGAGCTACCAACGCTCAGACGGTTTAACTCACTCTTTGACATGGTGATTGCAATTGCTCCTTTGTTGGGGTTGTTGGGAACCGTTCTAGGTCTGATTCGCTCATTTGCCTCGCTCAATTTGGGAAGTGCTGGTAGTGAAACTGCTGTGCAAGTAACATCAGGGATCAGCGAAGCGCTAGTCTCAACGGCGGCGGGCTTAATCGTAGCGCTGTTCACTCTCTTCTTTGCCAGTATTTTTCGAGGCTTTTATAAGCGGCAAATTGCAGCCATTCAAGAATATTGCAGCCAACTTGAGGTTCTGCATTTGGGTCGTTATGAAGGTTTTAGCTCAGTCTCAAAAGTATTGCAGTAGGCGGTTATGAACATTCCTGAAGAGGCGGATGACATTCCCCAAATTAATATTGTCCCGATGATTGATGTCATCTTTGCAATTTTGACATTCTTCATCATGTCATCTTTGTTTTTGACTCGCTCTGAGGGTCTACCTGTGAACCTACCCAAGGCACAGACCGCTCAATCACAGCAGCAAAGCAAGATGGCAGTCACGGTGGATGAGAAAGGAAATGTATTTCTAAATCGCCAACCGATTACGGTTCAAGAGCTACCAGCAAAAGTGAAAGCGGCGATGGCGAACAACTCAGAAGCGTTAGTGGTGGTTAATGCTGATGAAAGGGTTCCACATGGTCAGGTGATTACTGTCATGGATCAGTTAAGAACCGTTCAAGGTGTGAAGCTAGGAATTGCAACTCGTCGTCCTTAACATGGTGAACAAGGAGATGAGGATATGGGGAGAGGATGGCAGGTCCTCGGCTAGGGGCAAGCATCGACCCCATAAGTTCCAGCTTGTCGGTCTGGTTGTGGGAATTGTTCTGTTAATTGGCTGTTTCATCGCCAGCATTACCTGGGGCGCAGCCGATGTTAATCCCAGCACTGTGTGGCAAGCCTTAACGGCTTTTGATGGTTCCACCAATCACTTAATTATCACGAACGTACGATTGCCGAGAGCCTTGGTGGCGCTGCTGGTCGGAGCTGCGTTGGCTGTGGCAGGCGCTCTCATGCAAGGCTTAACTCGCAACCCTCTAGCCGATCCTGGCATTTTGGGCATTAGTGCTGGGGCGGCTTTAGCTGTGGTGCTATCGACGTTTTTCTTGGGAACTGTCTCCGTGCAGGTGCAGGCTTGGGTGGCTTTTGCTGGAGGAGCGATCGCGGCGATTAGTGTCTATCTCTTAGGTTCTGTCGGACGCAGTGGCAGCACCCCCCTCAAACTAATTTTGGCGGGATCTGTGTTGAGCTATCTGTTATTTTCGCTCACCACCGGAACTTTAATTCTCAGCCAGCGCACTTTAGATGAAGTACGGTTTTGGCTGGCAGGTTCAGTCGCCGGACGCGATCTCAACGTCCTCTTACAGATTCTCCCTTACCTCCTGGTTGGCTTCATCTTGGCCTTTGGTATGGGCAAACAGATAACAGCTCTGACATTGGGGGAAGATGTCGCGAAAGGACTAGGGCTGCAAACTGGCTGGATCAAGGCGATCGCGGCAATGGTGGTGGTGCTGCTTGCAGGTAGCGCTGTAGCATTAGCAGGCCCGATTGGCTTCATCGGTTTGGTAGTGCCTCACATGGTGCGCTTTTGGGTAGGAGTCGATTATCGTTGGTTGCTGCCTCATGCAGCTGTGTGGGGGGCGATTTTACTGTCTCTTGCTGATCTCGCGGCCCGCTTAGTCATCAAACCCCAGGAGCTACCCGTTGGCATTATGACCGCTTTGGTCGGGGCTCCATTTTTTATCTACTTGGCGCGATCGCAAGTCAAACGGTAAAAGGAATGCAATGAAACCAATAGAACTGCCTTGGCTAGTCATTCGTTCCTCCGCTTGGCCGCTCTCTTTTAAGATCAACCGCCGAGTGCCACTGGTGCTCTTGGGGCTTACAGTTGCGACGTTGCTGGTCATGGTCTGGAGCGTCAGCTATGGCGAATATCCCATTGCTCCCCTAGATGTTATTAAAAGTATTTTAGGATTGCCAACTACCAATCCTGATGATGGTTTTGTGATCAACACCTTACGCTTGCCCCGCGTCATCGTAGCGTTTTTGGTAGGCACTGGGTTAGCGATCGCCGGAACCATCCTACAAGGACTCACTCGTAATCCCTTGGCATCTCCAGAAATTGTGGGTGTACAAGCTGGGGCAGGCTTAGCAGCAGTAGCTCTGATTGTACTATTTCCCTCACTTCCCGCCTTCGCTTTACCCATTGCTGCCTTTGCAGGTGCTTTGGTCGCAGCGTTGCTAGTTTATGGTTTGGCTTGGGATCGAGGTGCAGCACCCATTCGCTTAATTTTGGTTGGCGTGGGTGTAGCGGCGATTGCCTCGGCTCTAAGTAGTTTGTTGATTACCTTTGGTAATATTGAGGATGTCAGTCAAGCCTTGGTGTGGTTAGCTGGCAGCGTCTATGGCCGAACTTGGGAGCATGTGCAAGCGTTACTTCCTTGGTTGGGTGTGTTTATTCCACTCTCTTTGCTTTGTGCTCGTGATTTAAATACGCTCCATTTAGGAGATGAGGTTGCCCGTGGTTTAGGCGTTCCGATCGAGCGGCAGCGGGGCTTATTGCTGATCACTTGTGTGGCTCTATCGGGAGCAAGTGTAGCGACAGCAGGTACAATCGGGTTTGTGGGTCTAATGTCACCCCACTTAGCGCGTCAGTTAGTCGGTCCTGCCCATGAAGGACTGCTACCAACCGCAGCTTTAGTGGGTGGATTGATGGTAGCTCTCGCTGACTTTTTGGGCCGATCGCTCTTTGCCCCCATCGAACTGCCCTGTGGGGTGATTACTGCTGTAGTGGGTGCGCCCTATTTTTTCTACCTGCTCTATCGAAACCGGAATGCATAACAGCACCTCAATGGAATCAGCACTCACCGCTCGCAAACTCACCCTGGCATACGATCGCGCAACCATTATTCGAGATTTGCATGTAGACATTCCAGCCCATCAAATCACTGCTTTGGTTGGTCCTAACGGCTGTGGCAAATCTACGTTGCTCAAGGGACTCGCCCGATTAATCAAGCCTCAGAGTGGTGTGGTGTATCTCGATAGCGCCGCGATCGCTAAGCTCTCCACCAAAGAAGTCGCCAAGCGCTTGGGCATGCTGCCCCAAAACCCATCAGCTCCCGAAGGTTTAACGGTGCGCGAATTAGTCGCACAAGGGCGCTATCCTCACCAAAGCTGGTTGCAACAATGGTCAAAAGAAGATGAACAGTTGACCGAGCAGGCGCTAGTAATTACAGGGATGACCGAGCTGAGCGATCGCCCTCTAGATAGCCTGTCGGGAGGACAGCGCCAGCGGGCCTGGATTGCAATGGCTTTAGCTCAAAACACAGACATTCTATTACTGGATGAACCCACTACATTTCTAGATCTAGCGCATCAAATCGAAGTTCTAGATTTGCTGTATGAACTGAACCAAACCCAAGGCCGCACGATCGTCATGGTGCTGCATGATTTAAACCAAGCTTGTCGCTATGCAGATTATTTAGTGGTGATGCGGCAAGGAAATATCTATGCTCAGGGTGTGCCGCCAGAAATCATGACTGAAGCAATGGTAGAAGAGGTGTTTGGGCTAAAGAGCAGCATTGTCCGCGATCCCGTCGCAGGCACCCCTATGTGCATCCCGATTAGCCAAAAAATGCCTATGAAACGAGACTATGTAGGACAGCAGCTCTAACCAACGAAATCCCAGGGCAAACGCATCTAAATCCTGGTTTAGGCTGCGAAAGAGTCGTGATAAGTTCAGCTCCTCGTGCCGGATTAATCTTCCCCCAGCCTACTAACTCACTTCGCTGAGCTAAGAGACCTACGCAGCAATCGCAGTAAAGAACATTTACTTCTCAATATTGTAGCGATCACCATCGTTTCTAACTCTACCCAATATGCCGCGTTTCGTGCTTTTTGGGCTCATACGCTGTTTCTCCTTCAGCCAAGGCTTGAGGCCATTTTTTTCAGAGTGCGACGCACCGTCTCATCCGAAATTTGCTCAACCAGGTTCACTTCGACCAATCGATCTGCCAACAGTTGCATGGTCCACTCACCTCGCCCTGCCGGAGGGGCACTACAGGTCGTGGCAACTAAAAAGGCTTCTGCTTTGCCATCGAGTTTACGTTTCCCCCCGGTCGCGGCAACTCACTCAAGGCAAACTCAACACCACCCGTAACAAATTTCTGCCGAGTCCGATGAACCGTCGATTCGCCGAAATGCTATGTGTCGGCGAATCGACGGTTCATCCCGATGTCCTTCGTCTGCGAGGAGCAGAATTTGAGCCCGCTTCAATCTTCTCGCACCAAGCTTGTTTTGATGAGTGAATTGAAACAGTTGCTGACGTTCTTCAGGGGTGAGGATGACAGTATACTTTTCTGACATGAGGAGGGGATTCCTGATTTTCAACAGTTTCCCTGACTTCTCTCTACCTGTCAAAATCATTGTGGTGAACTACTAGGCTGCAACTCCCCGAACTTAGGACTCCACCAGCCTTGGGCTGTATGGAAGTAGACCGCTTCTTTATGTTGACTATTACCCCTAGCCTGAGCATCGGAGCAACGCAGCAATTGCTTGGCTTGACCTGCTTTTTCGTAGGTATAGGTTTCTAAAGGCTTTTGGCAAATCGGGCAAGGATATTCTGTGAGCTGAGATGGCAGTGAGGCTGACGCCTGGGTTTGGTTGCGGGGACGCTCCCACTTACGACTGCGATCGCTCCAAAATAGCACTACGTCTTCACAACCACTGACGCACTTGAGGAAGTACTTTTTCTTGACTTTGCTGCTAGGAATTTTAGCCAAGTAATTTTGGCATTGCGGGCAACGAGTCCGCGACAAGTTCAATGCTTTTTCGGGGTGCGGGGCAGGATTCGTCGTCAGATGTGCTGGGATCACTTGTCTCGCTTTTGTCAGTGCAGGCGTGAAGTACTCCCGATTCCAGGTGGTGAGGTAGGTTTGCCAATCCTGTTTCCCGTCAGCAATTTGGTCTAGAGCCTGCTCCATCTGGGCTGTAAATTTAGCTTCTAGCAGATCGGGTAAGGCATCTTGCAAAAAGCTATCCACTTCTAACCCTAAACTGGTAGGTTGCAAATGCCCTTTGACGACCTCCACATACAGCCGTTGCTTCAGTGTCTGGATGGTAGGAGCGTAGGTGCTGGGACGACCAATGCCTCTGCGCTCCATCACTTGTACTAGCTTGGGTTCGCTGTAGCGCGGTGGGGGTTGAGTTTGCTTCTGCTCATGTGCTGCCTGTTGCAGCGTCAGGGCTTGCTGAGGAGCTAGCGTGGGTAGCTCGGCATCTGCACTCAGGTTAGGCCAATACTTGCTGTAACCCAAAAACTCGATCACCTGCCCTTTCGCTTGCCAAAATATGGAACCTGATTGAGTAACAATTTGCGTTTGCCGTAGTCGAGCCGCCTGGCATTGCGAAGCGATCGCCCGTTTCCAAATCAGCACATATAAGTCGAAGGCATCGGCAGCCAATTCGACCCGCAATTCTTTAGAAGGACGATAAACATCTGTCGGTCGAATCGCTTCATGAGCTTCCTGTGCGCCTTTCGCTTTGCGGTGCTGGGTCACTTTTTTCGGCACGTTGTCTGGGTCATGGGCCTCTAACCACTGTCTTGCTTGGGTACAAAACTCAGGGCTGAGGGCAATGCTATCGGTTCGCATGTAGGTAATCAGTCCCGCTTCGTAGAGAGATTGGGCCACCTGCATGGTCTTCTCAGGACTGAACCGCAAGCGAGACCCTGCCGCTTGTTGCAGCGTTGAAGTGATAAATGGGGGGGGTGGAGTGCGAGTTGCCGTCTTACCTTCCACAGAAACGACGTGATGCGGATTTTGTTGAGCAATTTCGACTAAGCGATCGGCAGCCGCTTGAGAGGTCACGCGATCGGATTCCGGAATTTGTCCTTCTGCTTTTTGGGCCGCATCATCAGGTTGGGCCGTCTCAGCCTTGGCTTCTGTCGGTTGGCTGCGGTAATAAGCTCGCAAACCTTCGGCATAATCGACAAACACGCTCCAATAGTCTTGGGACACAAAGGCTTGAATTTGCCGCTCGCGATCGCAAACGATATGCAATGTCGCACTTTGAACACGACCCATACTTTTAGCGCCGTTGTGCAATTGCCAAAGCAAAGGAGAGCCTTTGAACCCAACCAGCTTATCTAGAACCGTACGGCACAAACCAGAGTTCACTAGATTGAGATCGATCGAGCGGGGTTGGGCGATCGCGGCTCGCACGGCATTCGGGGTGATTTCTGTGTAAACCACTCGTTGAGGCTGTTTGAGATTGAGCGCTTGCTGAATGTGCCAGGCGATCGTTTCTCCCTCGCGATCGTAGTCGGTTGCTAGCACCACAGTTTTAACTTGCTTCACCGCCGATCGCAGTTGTTGAATGGTTTCTTTGCCTCTAGTGCCTCGCGCCATAAAGCGGCACTTCACGGAGTTATGGTCTAGATCAAAGCCCAAAGCATCTTCACCATCATGGGCGAGTTCGCGAATATGCCCCATGCTGGCCTTGACTAGCCAATCTGATCCCAGAATTTGACTCAGCTTTTTGACTTTACCAGGACTTTCAACGATTAGCAGCTTGGTTGCCAAGACAGATTCCCTTTCGCTCACCCAGGAGCAATAACTCCATGTACAATTGTACTATCTGGTATCTAGGAGCTGCACCAAGTTCTTTTCAACATGCATTTTCAACATACATAAGATACAACTCAAACAACGCATAAAATCCCCCTATCGTTACCAGCCTTAAATCCTTAAACCAGTTGCAATTTCGCTAAGCAGGCAGAGCTTGAGTCAAAATCAGAGCATTGCATCACTAGAGTCATCCCCTTAAGACAAGACCCTAGCAGTAGAGAAGATGCCGAGGAGCATCTGCCACAACAGCAACATCTGCTCACAAGCTCAGCGCTTCGCAAGATTAACTTATTTAGAAGTCATCAGGCTGATACAGGCTGACAGTAGACTAACGGCTACCCTCAGCAGCGGCCTTAGTCAAACTATATTGACCTTTTTTGCCTCGAAACCATTGTCCATCCTTCGCTCCAGTAGAGAGGATATTTAACATGCGATCGCGAGCCTTGTTCCGCACATCTTGAGGAATCTCAGCCGTGAAGATGGCGTTGATCAGATCAGGAACGCTTAAGAGCTGCTTAGGTTGCTGCTGGAAAACCGTAGTAATAGCTACAGGCAACGAAGTCTGACGAAATGGGTCTTGCAAGTAATCCTGCCAATTTCTAGATTGCCGGGGTTTCTTGGTGGCCTTGGTCGCTTGACGGCCTCTGGTGGCAGTCGGTTCGGGAGCCGTAGCGGGTTCGGGAGCCGCAGTAGATGCAGCCGTGGCCTCAGGAGTAGCTGTAGGTTTAGGCGCAGCTGTAGCAGGTGGCTTTGATGCAGAGAGAGCAGTGGCTGCTTGAGTAGATGTCGCAGGAGCCGTTGTGGTAGAAAATAGATCAATCACTGTTTTGAGGCTCTGACGCTTCTCCCGCAAGGCCTCTAGTTGTATTGTGATTTCTGCTTCTTGAGTTGCGAGAGTAGCATCTGCTTCCAGGAGATTGGTGAGGATAGCGGTAGGAGAAGTTGAAGAATTAGCCATAGGAAGTGCTGTCTTAGCAATTAGAGTTCAAGAGCATCATACAAAGCTCTGATATTTTCAGGAAGCCTCAAGAGGATAAGTCTTTAGACTTAGTGAGAACTTGTGATCACTGGTAAGAACCTGAACTATAATCACACCAAGTGTTGTGAGGTTTTTAAATGAACAAGGGAGAATTGGTAGATGCAGTCGCTGCAAAAGCCAACGTGACCAAAAAACAAGCTGACGCCATCTTGAGTGCTGTGTTTGACACCATTCAGGAAACGGTCGCTTCAGGTGAAAAGGTCACCCTGATTGGATTTGGTACTTTTGAACCCAGAGAACGCCAAGCACGGGAAGGCCGCAATCCTAAGACTGGCGAAACGATGAAGATTCCAGCGACTAAAGTTCCAGCCTTCAGTGCTGGCAAAGTCTTCAAAGACAAGGTTTCTCCAACCGCTTAAGCGGTTTTCTCAAAGATTAGTCACTTGCCTCCTCATTGCAGGAGGCTTTTTCGTCCCAGTACTCCTGCTCTAACAGCTAGTTAAAGGAAGCATGGAAGTGGTGATGTCATTAGTGGACATTGGGGTTAATCTGACCAACGCTGCCTTCGATCACGATCGCCCACTCGTCATTGAACGAGCGATCGCCGCAGGAGTTGGCACTATGATCCTCACAGGCACTACTGTAGATACCAGCCAGGCAGCTCAAGTTTTAGCCAGGCACTATCCAGGCACTTTGTACTCAACCGCAGGGGTGCATCCTCATGATGTGCGCCACTGTGATGCAGCCACCGCTAGCCACTTACGAGAGCTAAGCATTCATCCGGAAGTGGTTGCGATCGGTGAATGCGGGCTGGACTATAACCGTGATTATTCACCTCGTCCCGAGCAGGAATACTGGTTTGAGGCCCAACTTCAACTCGCTTGCGAACTAAAGTTACCCCTCTTTCTCCATGAACGAGATGCCCATCAACGCTTCTTGGAAATTCTCCAGCCGTACCGTAGCCAATTAACCGCAGCTGTAGTGCATTGTTTCACGGGCAACGCGGAAGAACTAAAAGCTTATCTAGACTGGGATTTACACATTGGTATCACTGGCTGGCTCTGTGATGAGCGGCGGGGTTTACATCTGCAAGAGTTAGTAGCCCAAATTCCCTTAGATCGATTGATGCTAGAAACAGATGCACCTTACTTAACCCCTAGAACGCTGCGCCCTAAGCCCAAGGGGGGACGGAATGAGCCTGCCTTTCTACCCCAGGTTTTGCAGACTGTAGCCAGCGCGATCGCCAAACCCGTTGAGGAAGTCGCTCAAGCTACTACGGCAACCGCTTACCAATTTTTCCAGCTACCACCTGACAAAAATAATTCCGGTTAGCCGTTTCTTACCCTAGGGCGTGACTTTGCTGATGTAAAGGAATCTCAATGACAAATTGGGTGCCTTGTCCCGGAATGGAGATACAATCCAGCGAGCCACCGTGATTCTCTGTGATAATTTGGTAGCTAATAGACATGCCCATGCCCGTTCCCTTGCCCACTGGTTTGGTTGTGAAGAAGGGATCAAAGATTCGCTGCTTTACTTCTGGTGGCATACCTGGACCATTGTCAGAGATCTTGATCAACACTCGATTGTTGCGGTTGAGGTGGGTGCTGATGTGGATATGCCTCGGTGACGCTACCAACTCTTGTCCGCTGGCTCGATTGTTTTGCTCCAAAGCATCGATCGCATTCGTTAGTACATTCATAAACACTTGGTTGAGCTGCCCTGCGTAGCACTCCACCAACGGCAAGTTGCCATATTCTTTAGTCACAGCGATCGCGGGGTGTTCTGGCTTAGCTTTGAGGCGATTCTCCAAAATAATCAAGGTACTATCAATTCCTTGGTGGATGTCAACCGCTTTAAATTCGGCTTCATCCAGGCGAGAGAAGTTGCGGAGCGAAAGCACAATCTGTCGAATCCGCTCGGCCCCCATCTGCATAGAAGACATCAACTTGGGTAAATCTGCCCTGAGAAACTCTAGATCCATTGCCTCTGCCTCAACCGCGATCGCAGCAACTGGCTGAGGATAGTGCTCTTGATACAAACTAATCAGGTTCAGTAGCTCCTGAGTGTAATCATGAGCAGGAGCCAGATTGCCATAGATAAAATTGACGGGATTGTTGATCTCATGCGCCACACCTGCCACCAGTTGTCCAAGACTCGACATCTTCTCGCTTTGAATCAACCGTGACTGAGTTTGTTGCAGTTCTTGCAAAGCACTTTCCAAATCTTGAGTTTGCTGACGCAATGTTGCAATCACCTGTTGCAGCTGATTAGTTCGTTCCTCCACTTGCTGTTCTAGATTGCGATTATTTTCAGCTAGCAAGTTTTCTGTGGTTTGGAGGGCGGCATTTTTGGCCTCTAGTTCTTGGGTATAGGCTTCTAGGGTTTGCAACAAGCTGCGGTTTTCATCAAAAATCCGAGAAATTCTCTCAAACCAAGGTTGCCAACTTCTAGGGATATCTAATTTTTTAGAGATAGATGCTTGACCAGATCCTTGGCTGGCAGTTTCAATATGTTCTACCAATTTGCGAGCAGGCTCAATGAAATCTCGGCGTGTCAGATGACTTGCAGCTACGAGAATTAAACCTAGTCCAGGGAGAAGCACTAGAAATAGCCAACTCGTCCCAGACAAAGCCTTCAAGACGATCGCTTGCTGAGGTATCCAGAGAACTAACTGCCAGGGAGCGTTGGTTAAGGGATGATGCAAAACTAAGTAGGAATCAACAGCATTAACTTGGTCTGCTGGAGCTTGTAAGATTTGCTTTAATTGGCTTTGGAGCTTGGGTGGCAATGCCACTTGAGCTGGTTTCACGTCCTTATCTGTAGAGCTGACTAAATAGGGGTGAGCCAACAACTGATCGTATTGGTTAATTACAAATAAATTTGCTTGGCGATCGCGCTGAGTTTCCGCGTTTTTAATAAAATCGTTCAGGACATCTAAGGTGAAATCTAAAGCGACGGTTCCGAGAAAAGTATCTTTGTCGTAGATAGGCTCGGCAACTGTCACCATCAAACCTTTACCCGCTGTATCTGTATAAGCACGGGTCCAAAAACGCTGACGTTGGGGATTATTTTCGGGTAATCCTAGCTTGTAAAAATCTTGGTTGTAATCACTCTCCACAAACAAATGATTTTTGCTGGACACCCAAGGATAAAGACTCTGAAACTTATTTTTCGACAGGTAATACACCCAAGCCAGATTGGGTATATTTTTTTTGGATGATTGAAAAAGAGCATTGAGCGCGATCGCCATCTCCACATCTCGCTTGACCTCTGGTGACATCTGCTCTAGCGAGCCTTTGCCGCTCAAGCCTGCTACCATCTCCTCGGTAAAAGGAAGCTGGATACGATCCAGAGCGTAGTGGTCTTTACCGGGCAAATTTTCTAGTTGAGAAAAGAGTTTGGAAGATGGCTCACCTAGAGCATGAGTTGCTAGATGGAATTCTGCCTCGGTGTTCAGGGCACTAATATGGTCAGAGGCCCCTTTAACCATATAGTTGAGGCTTGATGCTTCTTCTAAAAACTTGGTTTGCAACTGTGCAACTTCATTCTGATAACGAGAACGAAATTGTAAGTAAAATAGCCCGCATGAGACGACAGTGACTAACGAAAAGGTAGCCAGGATAATCCGGTTATATCCTCCGAAGAAATTCGCGCTCGGATGCTTGACTCGGATACTCTGCGGCATAGGTTAAAGTCACTACTTTCATACATTAGCCTGCCCATTTGCAGAGTACTAATATTTGCAGTGAGATAACTTCAGCCATTTCATTTAACAAACTAAGTAATCTAAGCAACTAAACCAACAGTTGGATTGGCGCTACGCCTTGGCGTAACTGATGCTGGCGTTTGACCCAAGAGTATCGCACCAAGGGGCCGAGAAAAGGTGCAAACTGGCTAGCTCCCCAACGCAGAAATGCACTATGTTCTAGGAGATCGGCTTGGGCCGCTTCTTGGCGCTGAAGTTGCTGCACTCGGATAATTTCTGGTTCGCGATCCGCCTGAATTCTTGGCAACGCTGCGTCAATAGCTGCGGGTAATGCCCCTTGCTGTAGTAACGGCACCAGATGATTTGCAGTCACTAGGACATCACGCAAAGCCATGTTGATGCCTTGGGCGCGAATCGGAGACATAGGATGAGCTGCATCCCCCAGGAGCAATAGCCCTGGAACAGACCATCGAGGGCAGCGTCCCGCGACCACCAACAGTAGAATCGGGCCTTCTAAGGTAGCGGCGTTTTGGCGAAAATGCTCAGCCAGCCAATCTGGAGAAGTGGCGGCTAGTCGCTCAGCCCAATTTACCTGCTGCCAATCTTTTGCTTCAGATGGACGCAAAGCCCAGCCCACCTGAAGCTCGCCTTCAGAACTACGAAATAAACCTAAAGCATCACGATCTTGCAAAATCGAGTAAAAAACATTTTCGGACTTAAATCGAGGATGATCGGGCAGCTTGAACCAAAGAATATCAAAACTTTGAGACTGTTGTTCCAAGGCTAAGCGTGATCGCTGACGAACAACAGAATTGCGACCATCCGTGCCAATCACCAAGTCTGCACTTAGCTCCCGACCATCGCTAAGCTTGATCCCTGCCACTCGTTGCTCATGCCACAACAAGTCTTGCACCGGAGTTCCCTGTACCAGCTCAAAGCCAGAATAAGCCCTTGCTTGCTCAATGAGCGCCTCTAGCAAAGCCGTTTGCGAAACTAGGGTGCAAGGTTTACCACCCGGTTCGATCGGTTCTGCAACTCGAAACAGAGATCGCTGGTTGAGCCAAAATTCCCAGGCATCCAAAGCGCGGTGAGGAATGCGATCGAGCAGAGCGGATAAGCCCATTTGCTCTAGGGCATCCAACCCGCTCGGCATCAGCCCCTCACCCCGAAAAGTGCGGCGAAAGGTGGGAGAAGCTTCCACGAGCTGGACTGAGATACCCCGTTGCCCTAAAAGGAGAGCAAGTGCTGCCCCCGCTGGCCCCGCCCCTACAATTACCACTTGAGTCATGACTGAGAAGCGTTGATGGAACTTTGTAGCCTCATCTTCTCATGCAGCACAGCCCTGAAACCTAACCCCCAGCCTCTTTCCTCAAGGAAAGGGGAGTCAGATTCATAGAATTTATTTACAGCTTATTTACAGCCAATGGGTAGCTCGATTGGCTTGATGCCTAGAAACCAATAATCGGCTTGTTGCTTCAGCTGTTGCCAAACGTGTCCGAGGGGGTGGCTTTGCGGTTCTTGCAGCCAGAACAACGGCAATAACGCCACCAATCGCAGTCCACTAGAAACCACAAACAATTCTGTAATGCCATTGGAGCCTGCGGATTGGGCTAGCCAACCGCCAACCATTGCTCCCATTGCGCCACAGACTCCACCGATCGCGGCAGTGATGGCAAAGTAGGTGGTGTGATGACGTACTGGGGCGATCGCTAACTGCAAATTATTAATGCAGAGGTCGATCGCGGCTCCTGCCCCACCTCCCAGCAGGTGTAGCAAGGGAAACCAAAACCAGAGTGACACTGCATTGGTGCTAGTACCTAACCAAAGCAGAGGAATAATGGCAACTAACACTCCATCTAGCAAAAGAATCGGACGATTCCCAATGCGATCGGCCAACTTCCCCCAAAGCACCAGCATTAGTAACGTTGCTCCTGCACCCAGCCCGTTGTAGAGCGTTACCCAGCTCACGTCTATGGATAGGTTATCCAGCAAATACAGGTTAAAGAAAGGATTGCAGAGATTTACCCCAAAGGCCCACACCCCAAAGTAGAGCAAAAACATCAAGAAATGAGGATGCTTAAACATGCTGGTATGAACCGCTTCCGAGCCAGAGAAGGCAGCAGTGGCATCAGCAGTAGGCTTTGATTTAGGTTCTGGAGCAGTCAAGCGAGCTTGTGGGTTGACATCGGTCATCCGCGACTGACAAGCTAAGCTGATCAGCCCCGCCACAATACCCACCAGCATGAACACACCAAAGCCTTGAATGCTGCCCCCCGGAAAGTGCGAGACCGCCAGACCCAACAACGGCATGGCCACCAAGCTCGTCAGGCTAAAGGCACTGTTACGAAAGCCAAAGTAGCGCCCCCGTAGCTGTCGAGGCACCAATACCGCTAACCAAGCTAGCCAAGAGGCACTGCCAAGCGCACCTAACACGTGAGTCGCTAGCAACGCAGCCAGCGTGGCAATGATCATCGTCTGGTTGCTGGTAGAGTTGGCATTAAAAACCAGAATCGCGATCGCCAGCGGCAACCACAGCAAACGAGAAATTCCGTAGACACAGAGGCCATACCACCGACGGCTAGAGGTGCGATCGGCCCAATAGGCACCTAAGGGTTGCAGCAAGTTTGCCACCATCGGGATCGAGGCCAGCATGCCAATTTGCACCGTGCTGGCATCTAGCTCTACAAGAAAATTACTGAGTAACACACCTCCAGTGATGTTGCTGAAGAGCGTGGCAAACACCCCATCCCAGGTAGAAGCCCGGAGGCTAGAACGAATCGCAGCTTTAGGAACTTTCGCAGCAACTTCTGCTGCCAAAGGCTGAGACAAAGAAGTTTCTACAGCGGCGATCGATTCTGAAATCACTTCGCCTAGAGAAAAGATGGTTTCCTCAGTTAAATAATTCGTCACCCAGTTTCATCCTTAGAGCTGTCGGCCTAGATCGGTCAGGGGAAGCATTCAACGCTTGCAATCCCCAGTGTTCCCAGGATGATGGGCCGAAAGATAAATCCAGGCTGACTGTAGATTTCTATGGTGGCTCAGGCGATGGGTAGCCATCAATGTTAGGAGACTAAAACATGGTTAGTAGCAAGCAAAGAATTTTGTCATAATTAATACAGAAATAAAATCGTTCATCTCCACCTGTTTTGAGGTGTGCTCGACTGAAATCTAAGTGAGATTTAAGTAGGAGACGGAAGTAGGGTTTAGCCCGAAGGAACGCGCTTCATTTTGTTAGGCCAATTGGATGGAGCGTTGCTATGAAAAGTCAGTGGCAAAATTATCGAGATTTGGAATTAATTGCTAATCCGAGATCCCAACAGCAACCCCAACATTTACCCTTTAGCGATCGCCTGGATCGCATTTGGCGATCGCTGATAGACGCTGGGATTAAAGCATTCTCCGAGCAGCAACAAACAGAGCACTTGGATCGATGCTGGTCATTGGCTGCTCCTCAGGGACAGCCTACTAACCCCTTTAATATTTGCCGTTTGCTCTGGCTCAACATTAGACAAGTTTTAACTAATTCACGGATCACTTCTGAAGAGCCAGAGATACAAGAAATCAGCGATCGCGACGGGTCTTATGGGTGGTCGGTTATTAATCCCCGAACAGGCCAGAAGACCTACCTGCAATCTGAGGATGAAGTGCGAGTTTGGTTAGAGGAACGCTTCTACCGCTAATTCTACCCACACTCAAAATCCGCCCAGACCTAACCCAGGCTGGACGGATAGAGAGGAGAATTAGTTAGGTCCAATAAAGGATTTGAGCTTTGGGAAAGCGCTGAGTAAGCTCCCGCTCGAAAAACTGGCGGAGAGCCTTCATTGTATCTGAGTCGTAGACGTACTTGATGCCACCAAATTTATTGCGCTTGACACTGCGAGTGGATTCGTCTAGATCTAGCTTGCTTTGGGGATACCACTGCTGCAACACCTCTTTAGAGCCAGGAGTGAAGCGGTGAGAGATCAGCTCAAACGTCAAGTCACAGTCAAAATCTAGAGCTGCACTGATGTCATCGAGTAGTTGGGTGTAATGCTGCTGCCAATCCTCGATCGGCATAATCGGAGCGATTACCAAACCAATCGGATAACCACCGCCACCCTGCCCCCGTGGCAAGGCCAATCGTCGCAAGGCACCCAACCGAGCCTGTACTGAAACCGTACCCCCCTCAAAGCGACCCGAAACAGGTGCTGCATTCACACTGGCTCGACAGCGGGTGTGCCCATTGTGAGGTAAATCTACCAAGCTCTCCACAGCATCGAACTTGGAGACCCAGCGTAGATAGCCATCTGCGCGAGTGCCAAAGTAGCGGATACACTCAGCCAAACTGCCTGTGAGGTGCTCAATTCCTAGCGGATCGGTATAGCAACTAACCTCAAAGCTGGTCGCCTGACCTGCACGTTCGTAAGCAGCCAGATTGTCTAGAATCTGGGGCAAGTTAGCGTAAGCCCGAATTACCGGCGGCCCCTGGAGGCTACCCGCCAAGTAGCAGTACTGACAGTGAGCAGGACAGCCCTCGGCTAAGTGAAACTGCCAATCTGCCGAAGGGGGAATGGGGCTGAGCTTAAATTGGCTCGGCGGTGCTGTCACTACAGCCAAAGTCCGCTTGGCAATGTCATAGGTTTCGCGCTCTGTCTCTCCGCGCAGATTAGTTAAGCGATTACGTGGTAGTTCCTCGACAGGCAAGGTGAGCGATCGCACCCGCTCCAGAATTCGCTGGCCCCACGGCTCCTCTAAAGCTGCTGGTGTGAATAGAACCCGATCTGGCATCCATAAGCGGGTCTTAACATTGCCCAAGCCTGATGAACTTGTAGGAGCAGAAGTAGAGCTAGCAACCGTTGTAGGTAAAGACAAAATCGGTTCTCCACACTGGAACTCTCTCTATTATGATTGGATTCCCACAAGGCGGAAACGTAAATAAGGAGCGGATTTCAACCTGTTTGCAGTAGGGTTTGTACGCTGCGGCAAACCAGACACAACAATGCTTTTAGCGCTTCATTCCTAAAGCCAGGATAAAGGTAGTTTGTCTAGGTGTCATGGGACCGAGAATCAAGCTTCGTTTATGCGCTCTAGCAATTTCTTGCGCCAAACCCAAGCCTAAATCTCCTTTCCACTTTACAAGTCCAAGCAGGCTCAGCCCGATGAAAACGGTCAAGAATTCGATCGCGTAGGGAGATTGTATTTAATAGACCTATTGCTCAATGCGATCGCCATTGATTTGAGAGGACATGGTGAATCAGAAAAAGTCCCTTACGGGTATCGTATCTCAGCAGTTTGCTTAGGCTCCACCGTCCTGATTTTGAAGAACTACAGTCAAACTGCGAACGCAGTCAGAGGCTAGTAAGCGTAAGCTTGGTAAACCTCCGCAGTAGGCTTGGCTTCTAAGGTTTCGACCACCGGATTGAACCGTAACAGATGACGAGCGCGATCCGAAAGCGTTTCTAAAGCTGCGCGAGGTACTTGAATTGAAACCTCAGGTCGGAACAGCCAACAGCGGCTATAACCAATCACCACCATAGGACGGGGTATATCGGTGCGGTTGGGAGTGCCTCGGTGTAATCCTCGCACATCTCGGATCATCACATCCCCCAAGTTCAAAGTAATGGGTTCTAGCTCGACTTCTCCCGATTCTAAGCAGCGAAGCCCTTCTTCCTTAGTAAGCAGATGAGTTCCCCGTGCCACTTCAAATGGTCCATTTTCCAGGGTGACATCGACGAGAGGAAAGTTGATGGCTAGTTGAAAGGGAGGAGTTTCCTGAGCCATCTCTGGAAACAAGGGGGGTGCATCTCGATGAATGGCTTGATAGTCTGACCCGAGCATGGGGGTATCGGTTGCCAACTGACACATCACCACATCTTCCCCCACTAGCCCTGCCGCGATCGCCAAGATCGTGTCATCTTCGTAAATGCTGGGGTCAGCAAAAGGAGCTTGAAACGGGAGGGTGACATAGTAGCGAGCAGCCCCTCGATTTTGCAAATCTCCTTCGCGGGCAATGTGTTCTTCCAGCAAGGGAGTAAAGGCTTGATGCCAGCTTCTCAACGTATCTGGAGAAAAGTGCTGCCGCAGGATGCAAAAGCCGTCCTGGAGAACGGCTTGAGTCAATGCCTGAATGTCTTGTTGGCTAGTGTGTTCCTGGTTATGAAGGGCTGTCATAGAGATTTCGATCGCAGACAAAAACTTCTCGATCTTAAGCAGCCCTCATTTTTTCGCCATTAAGAGTTATAAATTGTAGCTATGAGCACCAAGTTAGAGCGACCTAGTTCATCCGCCGTTGCGATCGCTGCAAGGATAGTTACTTGAACAGCGGAATCACCCAGGCAGCCATCAAGCTGAGCAGGATCGCCATTTCTAGCCCAGCTAGCGGGTGGGAAAATGAGAGCCAGTGCAACCAGGCACCTTGGCGAACCCCAAACCACCACTGCGACAGGTGGCTAGCCCACAGTTCCGGGCTATCTGGCTCCCGAAACTTCCAGTGGAGCATGGACCGCAGTAGGGGCACTCCACCTACTTTGGCATTCATCAACAGGTGCAGCGCGATCGCCATTACCATGATTACCCAGGCGATTAAGTGAGCATAGTACCAAGCATGATTTAATTCCCCTTTGGGCAACCAGGTTTCATCCATCATCTTGCCGCTGAAAAGGGCGAACGTTAAAGCCAAGAGGGCAAAGGTATTGCTCAAACGATTTAAGGTATACCAACCAATGGGTTTACCGATTTGAGCTAACTTGGCAAAGGAGTCGAGTTGAACGAGTCGCTGCTGCCCGCGATGAAAGGCGTAAAGCACAAACGCCGGGAATACCAACAAGGTATATAACCCAAAGGTGCCATGTATCCCTTCAATCTCTCGGTAGGAGGGTAACGGAAGTCTTCCCCAGCGGCCATCATAGGTGTTGTAAGTCCAGAAGGCTGTTAGGATTGCAACCACGAGAAATAGGCCCGTGAGGCCATGTAACAAGCGCAGGAGCAGAGGTTGATAAGGTTGAGTCGATTTCATAGAGAGCCAGGAGTAGCGAGTCGACTGGTAGCACTAATCTAGACCCGCAAGGATGAGTAGACGCAAGCCAGCCCAGCAATGTGGGCAATCCGCACGGTCTGAATTGCTTTGTGCAAGCACAGGCAGATGCTGACGAGCGGGCACTCTCCAAGATAAAGAGTGGTCAGAAGCGATCGCCCTAGTATGGTACATTTTCCCACAATTCGATGGGTTAGGGCTTAATACAACCTCCCAGTACTGCTTGATCAAGGGCGCTGAAGCAGCCTTGAGCGTCGAGGAACGCTCCCTGTATGAAATTTTCGGTTCCCCGAACGATATGAAACTCGCTTTTTCAAAGCGAACGGGACCGCAAGATACTCCGTCTCCTGATAGAAAAACTAGGTAGCATTCCCTTCCAAACCACTGCTGAACCACTCTACCTGTTCCCGCAACACAGGGCGCTGCAATACCACCTTTGCCGCTAATGCGTAGGTCGTCACTGCTCGCTCGTGGCCACTCGTCTCATACCCCTCAACATCAACCTCTTGGACATAAAAAGGCTGAACTATTTCCCATCGGCAGAGTTCTCCCAGGTCAACTGGAATTCGCATCACGGCCTGCGCATTGGGATAAGCCCACAGTTGCTCGCCGATTACAGTTGGCTCAATCAATGTCTTGCTTAGTTCCTGAAGCGAGCGATCGCAAGGAGTATTGTGCTCATCTGCCCAGACTCGCAAAATTTGATTGGCTTGCTCAATCACGGAGATTGCAGGTCCAGCCCCAGACTGCCGCAACGCAAGCTGGATATCGAAACAAGGCAGAGGGATCAAAAAATCGGGCTCATCGCTCTCGCAAGTATAGTTGCCTGAATATTTCTCATCTACAGTTGCAGAAAAGACTCCTGGTAGCTCTTGAAACCGTTGCAGTAAGTCAAGCATCATTAACCTTGAGGCAATCCAATTTTATAGAGTGTCAATCCGGTGAACAGAGGCGATCGCGCTACAACTTCCCATGGACGCATTGGGAGGATGGCACTTCAGGGAGAGACACAAAGGAGGATATCAATGCTGACTAGAGAGGAGAACGGGCAGAGACAGGCACTCCTCGCATCAGCGCAGCCCAAAGTTGAAACGTCCGTCGCAGTGTTCGCGTCATCCCGAGGGCTTGCTGAACCGCCAGTGGTGCATGGTCTAAACACTCCTCCAGTTGGGTCACAGCCGCAGGTGGTGTTTGTTGCCGAGTCACCCAATCCTCAAAGTCAATCGGCAACCGCCACTGTTGGAGCACCTCAAAATTCATCCCAACTGAAGCGATCGCGTTGTGCCATTGAGAGAGTTGCCACTCCCAGTAGTGAGAGGGATCGCGCAACTGTTCAATGCGGTTGATGAAGTGAGCCAACTCATAATCTTCGGGCGAAATCACATCCACGGCTAAAAACTGCCCATCGGGCTTTAGGACTCGGTGAATTTCTGCCAAGGCAGGTTCGAGTGCCGAGAAGTGATGGGCGACAAAGCGGCAGGTAACTAAATCAAATTGTTGGTTCGCAAACGGGAGGGCGGTGGCGATCGCAGATTGAAATCCAACATTCCTCAGTCCGCGATCGCTCAAATTGCGCTCTGCTTCCGCCAACATGCCAGCGCTGAGATCGATGCCTATTACTTGCTGCACGAAAGGAGCCAAGGCAAAAGCCGTGTGTCCTGCCCCACAGCCCACATCTAGTACCTGCCAATCAGAACTCGGGTGAGCGACTTCCACGAGCCACTGCAAGTCTTGGCCGCGCCTAAACAGCGGTGCTGTACTGTAGGCTGAGGCCGTCCGGTCAAACTGTTGCCGCGTGACTTCTTCTTGGTTCATCGTGCAGAGAGGGCTGAGAGGTTTTTCAGCTATTTTGCCATTTGTTCGATTCACACCCCGACGTTAAAGGAGCTAGTAAGCCTTTAGTAGGAGGATGTTGCGAGGATAGACCTTGCGATCGCCGCCCAGATTTGAGTCAGATCAAAGTGGCGTAATTACCAAGGTAATACTTCTCCATTGGCGTGCCAGAACGTGCCTGTGTTCTCCAGCGTTAACTGATCAATTCGAGTTAATAACCCCTGCACAGACTCCTTCGGTGTGATGCCACTGGACGTAAAATTCGTCATGCGGGTTTGCACCAGGCCAGGATGCAGAATCGCTACAGCAATGCCACGAGGTTTGAGGTCGTGAGCCAGGGATTTGCCTGCCATCGACAACGCCACCTTTGACATGCGGTAGCCATAGGAACTGCCTGAGGTGTTGTCCGCGATCGAACCCATGCGGCTGGTCATCAACACAATCTTGGAACCCCCTTGCAGGTGCGGTAGCAGTGCCTGTGTGACTCGGAGAGGTCCTAGCGCATTCACCTCGAACTGTTCTCGGATGCTGTCGAAGTCGAGGTTGTCCAACGTTACGCGCTGAATGATGCCCGCATTGTGAATCAAAACATCGATGACTCCGTCACCCAGGCACTTTGGTAACTCTGCCACAGAAGCGTCTGAGGTAATGTCAATGCCCGCCTCCACTTGCACCCCAAGCTGCTGTAATGCCTCAGAGGTGCTGCGACAGACGGCAATGACGCGATCGCCGCGAGCCTGCAGTTGCCGACAGTACTCGTAACCAATGCCTCGATTTGCCCCTGTGACGAGATAAGTTGCCATGTGCACTCCGAGCGCTTTGAAAGAGTATAGTAGCCAGTGCAGCCTGTGACTAGGAGTGGTTCTGCGATGTCTGAGCGTCCCTATGATGTCATCCTCTATGGTGCCAGTGGTTTTGTCGGCAAACAGACCGTGCAATACTTTGTTCGCCATGCCCCACCTTTGCGATGGGCGATCGCGGGGAGAAACCGCCAGAAGCTGGAAGCCGTTCGTGCTGAAGTCGGTGCCACCGTCGATGTGCTCGTTGCCGACGGTCAGGACGAAGCGGCGATCGCGGACATGGTTGCTCAAACCCGAGTGCTCTTGACCACGGCTGGCCCCTTTGCCCTCTATGGCAATGCCATCGTGGATGCCTGCGTTCGCTTCAGAACGCACTACGTCGATATTACGGGAGAAACACCTTGGGTTAGAACCTTGATCGATCGCTACCAAGCTCAAGCCGCTGCTGATGGCACTCGCATCATTCCTTGTTGTGGCTTTGATTCCGTGCCATCAGACTTGGGGAACTACCTCGTGGTGCGGCACCTACAACGAGAACTAGGAGTTCCTTGTCAGCAGGTGCATGCCTATTTCCAGGTGTCTGGGGGGTTGAATGGGGGGACGCTGGCCTCAGCTTTCCATCTTTATGATTCCGCCGGGGCCGCTCAGATGAATGATCCCTTCCTGCTGAATCCTCTCAACCCTTCCTCTCCCCCTCCCGCTCAGGCTGAACGCCATCGTGACCCCCAAACCCCCTCCTTTGCTGCCGACCTCAACACTTGGGTCGCTCCCTTCGTCATGGGACCTGTCAATACCCGCATTGTCCGTCGCAGCGCGGCTCTCTACGAGGAGTGGCAAGACTCCTACGGACCTGACTTCACCTATCAGGAGTACCTCAAGTTCGATGAACCGCTGTCGTGGCTGAAGGCAACGAGTGTCACTGCTGGCTTGGCTCTGTTTACAGGCATTACGCAACAACCTCCACTCAGATCGCTGCTGCAACCGCTCTTACCGCAACCAGGTGATGGACCGTCTGAGCAAACGATGAATGAGGGGTGGTTCTCCTGTGAACTGGTGGGCACTGCGACAAATGGTCGCCAGGTGCGAGGACTGATCCGAGACCAAGGAGACCCAGGCAATCGAGCCACAGTCAAGTTTGTCTGTGAATCAGCTCTGGGTTTGGCTCTGCAAACCGATAAATTACCGGGTGGTCCGACGCGAGGCGGAATTCTGACGCCTGCAACTGGGTTAGGCAAGGTGCTGATAGAACGCTTACGCCAAACTGGGATGACCCTAGCCATAAGCCCGTGATTCTAAAGGCCAGGCTTGGGCGTAGGGCATTGGACTGAAGTATGGCCACGCAGGAATATCCTCACTCGGCAAGAATTTCGATGTGATAGCTGTATCCCTGCTCAGCCAGAAACAACTGGCGATGACGAGCAAACTCTTCTTCACAGGTACGTAAGGAAACCAGCGTGTAAAATTGGGCGCTGCGACCATCCGACTTGGGACGCAAGACTCGACCGAGCCGCTGGGCTTCTTCCTGCCGGGAGCCGTACTTGCCAGACACCTGAATTAGCACATCGGCATCAGGTAAATCGAGCGCAAAGTTGCCGACTGGAGACAAAATCAGCCCGGAGATTTCACCGGATCGGAACTGCTGGTAGCGGCGATCGCGTTCTGCTTGGGGTGTTTTGCCTGTCACGAGCGGTAGCCTGGTTAATGTAGCGATCTGCTTCAGTTGCTCCAAAAATTCCCCAATGATCAAGATGCAATGGCCGTGCTCCTTCTGTAGCAGCGATCGCACCACTTCATGCTTACACGGATTTTCTGCGGCAATCCGAAACTGGTGGCGCTTGTCAGCAACTGCATATTCCATCTGTCGGGCTGTGGTTTGAGAAATGCGAATCTCGGTGCATTTCGCTGCCGCAATGAAGCCTTGACCTTCAAGTTCGCGCCAGGGCACATCGTAGCGTTTGGGGCCAATCAGGGCGAAAACATCTCCTTCTTTGCCATCTTCACGAATCAGGGTGGCGGTCAGTCCGAGACGGTGGCGGGTCTGCAGTTCAGCTGTAATGCGGAAGATGGGGGCGGGCAACAGATGCACTTCGTCATAGATAATCAACCCCCACGATCGCGCGTTAAACAGTTGAAAGTGCGGAAACTCCCCGTCTTTGCTGGCGCGATAGCTCGGGATTTGGTACGTCGCTAACGTGATCGGAGCCGTCTGTTTTGATTCCCCACTGTACTCGGCGATCGCATCTGGAGGTAATGTCGTTTTATCCAGTAGTTCGCGCTGCCACTGGCGAACGGAGGTGAGGCTGCTGGTGAGAATCAGCGTATTTTCCTGCACCTGGGCGAGCGCAGCGATTTGACCTGCATCCGTTCCATCACATGGCTGACAAGCTCGGCTTTGCGTGTCGGAATTTTACCACCTGGCAACAGTTGCGCTAGTGCTTTTAGCTGATCGACGGTTTGATGATTGAGGGCTTCGAGCAGTGTGGGAATTTTCTCAGGCTGGCTGTAGTAGGGCATAACACTATCCCTGCTAAACTCCATCAGCATAAGCCCATCAGCATAAGCGCTTGTGGGGCAAGTTGATGAACGGCCTGATTACTGATGCAGCATGATTACTAATGCAGCAGCGACTCAGACCATTCTTGCCAAAGTTTAGCGGATTAAAGTGCGATCGCGCTCTACTTCTGCGGTAAACTCGCTCTCATTCAATTTGCCCTCCTCACCTGTAATGAGGCGAGCTCCACCTTTGCGAGTAAAGTAGTGCCAAAACCATTGGATCATCACGATCATCTTGTTATCAAACTCGATCAAATAGTAGATGTGGACAAAGACCCAAATCAGCCAAGCTGGGAACCCTGAGATTTTCAACCAACCAAAGTTGGCCACAGCGGCATTATGACCAATCACCGCCAAGCTACCCGCGTCTGAATAGCGGAAGGGAGGCAAATCTTCTCCTTGCAAGCGACGTTGGAGCAACTTAGCGACATAAGCGCCTTCATGCATCGCTACTGGAGCAACGCCTGGTAGCGGCTTATCATCTTGATGGGCGTAATGTGCCAGATCCCCGACGACAAAAATGTCAGGTTCTCCCGGCAAACTTAAGTCAGGATTGACGATGACTCGGCCCACGCGATCGAGTTCTGCACCTGCCCGCTCCGCTAGCACGGTGCCCATCTTAGAAGCACGAACGCCTGCTGCCCAAAGCACCGTTTTGGTCGGGATTTGCCGAGTTTGCTCACCTTGGCGAACGGTTACGGCATCTGTGGTAATATTTGTCACCAAGGTTTGGGTTTCAACCACAACACCCAAATCTTCGAGCGATCGCGCAGCCTTCGCTGAAAGGTCGGGTGGATAAGGTGGGAGCACGCGATCGACACCTTCGAGCAATAAGATCCGAGTCTCCTTCGTATCAATGCTGCGAAAATCATCCTTCAGTGCCGTATAAGCCAAATCTGCCAAGGCTCCTGCCAACTCTACTCCCGTTGGCCCGCCACCAACCACCACAAAGGTTAACCAAGCTCGCCGTTTCTCGGGATCTGTTTCTTTTTCAGCGGCTTCAAAGGCGAGAAAAATCCGTCGGCGCATTTCCAGGGCATCTTCAATGGTTTTGAGACCTGGTGCCACGTCTGCCCATTGTTCGTTCCCAAAGTAATGGTGGCTCACCCCCGTCGCGACAATTAGAGTGTCGTAGGGTAAAGTTCCACTCGATAAAGTCACCTGGTGCTGTTGAGGATCAATGTCTAGCACTTCATCCATCAAAACCTTAACTTGACGATGACGGCTGAGGATAGCTCGTAGGGGGGATGAAATGTCGCCAGGAGAAAGTTTTCCAGTGGCGACTTGGTAAAGCAACGGTTGAAATAAATGGAAGTTACGTTTGTCAATTAGGGTAACATCGAATTGCTGAGAGCGTCCTAGTTCTTTAGCGGCATATAAACCACCAAAGCCACCCCCAACAATGACAATTCTGTGAGTAGGTTGCTGATCATCAGATGGCTTTGAGAGCTTCATAGAGTAATGGATATCGCTGGAACGCTTCTTTGTAGACAACATTAGCTTGTGGCTGGACGACACTTTGTTCTTGCAGCACAATTTTAAGTGCAGTCGTCAAGTTAGGATAGGCACCCACCTCAACCATCGCTAATATTGCAGCTCCATAAGCGGCTCCTTCCTCCTCCTGAAGTGCGATAAGTTCTGGATTAAGACATCCGCTAAAATTTGCCGCCAAACTCGCGATCGCGCCCCTCCTACGTTGGAGATCCGAATCCTTAGCCAATCCTGAGACATAGACAGAAGCCAATCCCAACGGCAGACTCTTTCAGGAGATCAACTCAATAACATGGAAGCGAAATAGTCTCATTGGGAGCGATTCACCATGAAAACTTCAACCATCAATACAGCCCAAGTCCCTGCAGTAGCTCCCGCTTACAACGGTGCCGATCGCAATGCTTGGATCTTTGGCTGGAACCCACAGCAGGAGTTATGGAATGGCCGTTTAGCCATGATTGGTTTCGTTGCTTACTTGCTTTGGGATCTGGGCGGGTACAGCGTACTTCGGGATGTACTTCACCTAGTTCGGTAGTCCTTCACTAAGAACCCAAAGGGCTAGTGATAAGCGGTCTGGGTTGCTCTCGAACCAGGTCTAACGTTTCGATTCCACGTCAAAAACCTTTAAGAACCAAAATACTGTCATGCAAACATCAACTACTTCAGCTTCAGGAATTCGTTATGCGGCCCTTAGTCTGGGTCTACTCTTCTTATTACTGGGCTTGGCTGGATTTTTGCCTGCTTTTGTCTCTCCCTCTGCAAACTTTACCTCCGAACCAGGCTTCGGCTATATATTTGGGGTATTCCCAACTAACTATTTCCATAATGCCATCGGCCTTTTAGTGGGTATTTGGGGAATTGCGGCATCTACAAGTTTAACTGGAGCGATTGTGTTTAATCGCATCTTTGCTCTCCTTTATGCAGCAAGTGTTGTTTTAGGACTGCTTCCTTCTACCAATACTCTATTCGGACTTGCTCCACTTTTTGGCAATAACGTTTGGCTCGATGCCATTACTGCTGCGATCGCTTTCTACTTCGGCTTTGTGAAGTCCGCTGAAGTTGAGGGGCCGAGTGTTTCTAGAACTCAACCTAGCGTATAAGCAGCCCAGCTTTTCCTAATAAACCCAGGGTTTTAATGTAAGTCGTCAGAACCCTGATTGAATAACACACAAGTAGTCTTATCCGGACTACTTTTTTTGTGCTTGCTGAGAATCTCCAGTGAGAACTCCTAGAGCGATCGCCTGGGAGCCCAATTGCCACAGACTTGCTCACAGATTGCCAGTTAACATGAAGTGGCACCTTTTAACTGCAATCTCAGTCTGTACTTACTCTCTTCATCATGGCTGACACCTCTCCACGGCTCCTGAATGGTCCTACTAACCCTTCCCTTTGGCAACGTCGCCTCTGGGGTCTGCGCTTTCTGTTTCGCCCGCTAGAAACCTTAGAAGCTCGCACTCAAGCGTATGGCGATGACTATCGCGTCTCTCCTCCAGACACCAAACCCGCCTTGGTCTATTTCAGCACCCCCGAAGCGCTGGAAGCTATTTTCACCGCCAAACCAGAGCAACTGAGTGCTGGAGGAGGCAATCAGATTCTTAGAGTCCTCCTCGGTAAGCATGGCATTGTCTTGTTGGAAGGCCAAGCTCACCAACGCCAGCGCCAGCTCTTGATGCCTCCCTTTCATGGCGATCGCATGCGCTCCTATGCTCAAATCATTCAGGATATTACTACTCAAGTGAGGAGCCCGTGGAGGGTGGGCACCACATTTGCCGTGCGGCCTGCAATGCAGTCAATTTCTTTGCAGGTGATTCTCAAAGCTGTATTTGGTCTCAACGGCGGGCCACGTTATGACCAGTTGCAGCAAGCGCTGACTCAAATGCTCGATGGTTTTGGTTCTCCCTTCGGAGCGATGTTCCTGTTCTATCCTTTCTTGCAGCAGGACTGGGGAGCCTGGAGCCCTTGGGGACGGTTCTTACGGCTTCGTCAGCAAGTGGATGATCTGCTTTATGCTGAGATATCCGATCGCCGGAGTCAGGCGGAGGTGGGGCGAACGGATATCTTGGCTTTACTCATGGCAGCCCGTGACTCGGAAGGGCAACCGCTGAGCGAGGTCGAACTGCGAGATGAACTGATCACGCTCTTGTTTGCAGGGCACGAAACCACAGCCTCAGCCCTTGCTTGGGCTTTGTACTGGATTGCCTCTTTGCCGGAAGTGCGTAGCAAGCTGCTCGCAGAAATAGAGGGATTGCAACCCAGTCCTGATTCGATGGCGATCGCGCGGTTGCCCTATCTTAGCGCCGTCTGTCAGGAAACCTTGCGGCTCTATCCAATCGCTCTCAGTGCGTTTCCTCGGGTAGTGAAGCAACCGCTGGAGATTGCAGGCTATGCTCTCGAACCCGGTACCTTGGTCATGCCCTCGATTTATCTGGCACATCACCGAGCAGAGGTTTATCCAGAACCGAAGCAGTTTAGACCAGAGCGGTTTTTAGAGCGACAGTTTTCTCCTTACGAGTACTTTCCCTTTGGGGGAGGTGATCGCCGCTGTATTGGAGCGGCCTTTGCCTTGTTTGAGATGAAGTTGGTGTTGTTTGAGTTGGTATCGCATCTAGAGATGGCGATCGTCAACCCTAAACCGATTCGACCGATGCGGCGGGGATTGACGGTTGCTCCTTCTGACCGCTTTCAACTGCGGGTGACTAACATTCGTTGATGAGCGACAGGCTTATGTCGGGCTAAGGAGGGTTGCAACGACCAAGAAACTCTACGTACCAAAGTGGATAAAGGCTGCACGGAAAGCAATAAACCACACTGCAAGCGTGGAAAATAGGTAGAGATAGAACCGAAGCATAATGAGATTGAATGTACAGTGGACAATGCTATGCAATACGCGGAATCCAACAAAAATCCATGCAGCGTTTAAGTACACTGCATCAACTTGCTGTATGACGAAAAGATATAGAACGAGCGCATAGAAAAGTACCGGAATCTCAAATAGATTTTTTAGGTTATCTGATGGACTGGAGACGCTGGGTGGTGAAATCTGCGCCAGTACACCAGGTGCAGCGAGTTCCTTCGGGCGGAGTTTCTGACTATTGATGAAGTTGATCCGACGAACGTACATATACACCCAGACTAGGAGGGTTAAAAACATGGTTGCAAAGAATGGATTGAAGATGGCAGTTTGGGTCATTTTTACTTCTTAAACTCGCTCGTTCTGCTGATCATCAAGCAATGCTGAATTGCTGTTGAGATTATGGCTAACATAGGCTGAGTGCTTTAGCGTTTCTAGACCTCGATCGGGTACACTTAGTCCCCTTCACTTATGGCAAGTTCCTTAGGGTTTCTGTTTGAAACGATCCGCCAAACCCCTAGCAAATCTGTTCTCCGCTTGCACATTGCCCCTAAGATCGGTGAATATTTTGCCGCGAAGCGATCTGCCATCTTTTTCTTCGATCAAAAACGCTTCAGCGATCGCAATCTTCAGAAAATCCTGAAAATTGCCCTGTCCACCGAGCTGAATCCGGTAGCTCGTTATCTAGCAGAGCGGCATGCTCCCGTTCATGAAGGCTTAGTCACAACGCCCAAGACTTGGAAGTTAATTTGTCCCCGCCCTGATCACTGGCATGTAATGGCAGGACCAATTATTAATCAGGGTCAAATTGTAGGCACAGTCGGTTGTACTCGTGAACAAACGATGTCTGCGTTTAACAGCGAAAATTTAGTTGATTTGAGTGCCATTTACTTACACTTATCAACTTGGGTGGCAACTATGGAGGCACCTGGCATTATATTGCAGCACCAATCACTCAACACCCCTTCTCCAGAGAAGCTACGCCAATATTTAACACCCCGTGAGTTGCAGATTGCAGAACTGGTGGCATTGGGACAAACCAATGCAGAAATTGGCCATCAACTTTGGATTACGGAAAACTCTGTAAAGCAAGCTCTAAAGCGCATGTTCCGTAAGCTTGAGGTTTCCTCTCGCGCAGAAATGGTTGCAAAGCTCTTAGATAAAAGGCTCCACTGAAAACTAATAGGAAGCGATCGCCATGCGGATAAAACTAAAGGAAATTGCGTTTGCCAATGGGGTAGTGTTCGTAGACTTGTACAACATTGGTTTTAGAGTTAAAGCTTTTGTCAACACTCAATCTGCAAATGGGTCAGCGGAAAATAGGCGGGGATGGCTCTTACAGGGGGAAGAAATGGCTATTGAGCGAGTGCTCACGAATGCTGGTCGCCTGTGGGTCAGCGGCAAAAACCCTAGAGGCGAGCGAATGGATTTGGATCCAAAAGATTTGCTTTATGTGGAGGAGTAGCGATCGCTCTCTTTTGGAAGTTTAGAACGAATTACAGGTCTATCCGCTAGGATAAGCACATATCCATTTTTGAAAGCCCAGCAACTTCCGATAGATTGGTTATAACAAGTGAGTTTGTCCTAGTGGATACTTCCCCAAACTTCTCGCCTGCTTTATCAGAAGCGATCGCCTTGGTCGATCAACTTTCTATTAACGATCAAAAAAAACTGGCGCTTTACCTGCTTCTGTACTTATACCAACGTTCCGTTGTATCACGCGCAGAAATTGATGCTTTAGTCCTAGTGGATAGCGAGCCACCTGATCCGCTAGGACCAACTTCTACGGTAGCGGTAGGGTGGAAGCAAGAGAAGCGGGTGGTGAAAGAACGAGACAGCGGTGCGATCAACACTTACATTGAATATTGGTTCAATTGTGAGGTGTGGAGCAGTAAAGAAGAAGCATGGAAACATAAATCCTGCTATATCTGCCAACATCCCGAAGGGCGATCGCCTAGTCCTGGTGCTGCCCGCAAGATTGAGCTATTGAACCGTCAAATTGCTAACAAACGCCCGTATTGGGAAACGATGCAACTGCTCAACAAGCAACGCAAGCTAGAACAGTGGCAGGGACATTTATAGATCAGCTTTCAGTTCATTCTTGCGTACCTACTAAAGTTTCAGAAGTGTACGAATTTGGTTTTGGTGTTTTGGTTGAATGGATCGCTCTCCCTTAATCCACCGCGTAATTAGGGAGCGATCGACCCCCAGTTTCTTTGCTAGTTGGGCTTTAGACCAGCCTAGATTATCTAAAGCGATCGATAAATCTGCGCTTGTTAGTGTTTTTGAGCGTTCTAAGGCGCGCTGAATTGGCGTAAAAGGTTCAGAGTCGGAAGCTGCATCTGAGCCTAGGACTGCTCCTAATTTTTCCTGAATTAGAATCGTTGGCTGAATGATGACGATCGCCTTGAGCCAAATCGTTAACCAGTTGCGGGGACGTACTTTAGCCTGCTTAGAATTTTTATCGATACCCCATTCTGGTCTGATACAGTCTGGATATGTTTCTAGATCAAACTCAATTTGCCAGCCTAACTCGTGGAGCGTCAGCAACGCATGATTCCACTGGCTAATCAATGCATTGCGCCGCTGCTTATTGGTTTGGAGCGCCATCATCAGCTCTTTGGGTTCCAATCGTTCTAGCAGTGTTCCGACTTCGTAACGACCATCACAACGAATCCGACTCATGATGGTTAGAAAGATAGCTAGTTTAGAAGCTAAGCGTTGACGATAAGGATTGATCTGCAACGTGCTTTTGGCTAAATATCCGTACTGACAAAGCGCTTGCTTGCCACCACTAAAATCCTTGGCATTGAGAAATTTCTCCGTCCAGCTACCAGGGCGGACTTTAATGTATAGCTCGTCAGGCTCTCCTGCTTCATATTGAAGAGAGCCAGGCTGTTCGGTATCGACTGTGAGTGCCAACTGCCCGACACATTCTAGTTCTTCCAACATCCACATCGGTCCTCGCGCCACGTTATAGCGATTTGCGCCCACGTTGATGTTGCTAATGAGTACCGATAGACTACAAACTAGTTCGACTAAGTGGCTGATCTTCTTGAGCTTCTGTCCTAAAGTAATATCTGTGCGTTTATCCCAACCGAACAGCTTGATTAAGTCGGTTCCCCTTAGCCGAATTTGCTGTTCCCAAGGTTGCTCTGAATCTGTGGCGTAGGATGAGAAAATCAGCAGCACATAAGCCGCCTCCGGACCAAACTGCTGAATGATCTCCCATGCAGCTTTGCCCGGAACTAGCTCGATCTGGCGGCTTGATGGACTCTGACGAACAATGTTGTGCTGAATAAACCCTTCTCCAACCAGCTTTTTCCAGTAGGGATATTCTCCATCCTCCCACTGATTGTTGATTAGTGCTTGCGCTCCTGTCAGAATTGGATAACCAGTGGCTACTTGTTCAATCTCTCGCCCTTGAAATAGAGCTGGGTCAGCCACGAACTCATCGGTTGAGCGAATTCCTAGGAGTTTTTCAACCTCATCAACTGAGAATCCAGATAGGTCAAGGTTGCCTAACCACTCACTCGCCGTATAGAAAGCACAGGCACTGATAACGATTGATTCTTGCCAAGCTTCTTCTTCAGGTAAAGTGGGGTCTGCTTCTACAGATAACATGCCTGGAATTGAGCAATCTACTGGCATGCGTCTGTCTACTTTCCATTGCTCTAGCCGAGTTAGAATCCAATTGGCTCTTTGGCTCCAGAACTCTTCTTGTTTCAAAATAGCTCTGAATAGTTTCTCTAAACGAGCGATCGCTGGCTTTTGTAATGCGCCGATTTTTTCAGTTTCGTTGTAGAGGTTGATTAAATCACTGGTGCCTTTACTCTTAGAACGGGTTTGGCGTAATCGATGCTGGTTGATGCCAGTCGCCACGTTGACTAATACCAGGTTGAGGAATGATTTGCCCTGACGTAGTTTCTCGGCGTACTCTGGTGCGGTGCTAATCTCCACGATGGCATGGGGACTAAGTGCAGCGCTGCTCTCCTCTAGGATGACTGTTGCGCTGTAAGAATGCTTATCTTCTTCGCGATTTGCTGCACTCATGGGCATGGCTTCACGGAGGCTGGTCAACATCCTTGTAAAACCTCATCAGTATAGCTGGTGAGTTTGTTGCCAATGGTCTTGCCTTGATCAACCAGTCAAGTTGTCAACACGATTGCATTGGGTCGACTTAGCGCTTTGCTAATTTGAAACCTGAAAACCCTTGTCCATTGACTGCTCTGGCTTTTATAACTCATGACTTACTGTTGCCAAAACCTCTAGAATCCCTTGACCAAAACCTCTAGAATCCCCTGACCAACTCTACTGATTTTGCTTAGATCGTCTTACTTCTTTGTGGCAGTAGCGGCCTGAATTTGCTGGAGAGCTTTCCCCTTGGCATCTTTGCTTCAGGTTGATTTGGACTAAAAACAAAAATTTCCTTTGATAAAAGTTTACGTTCCCCTGTTGTTGACAGTGTTGCCAAAACCTCTAGAATCCCCCGACCATCGTCTTAAGTTTGGATCGTTTACGCGATCGCGCCCTACTTGTATTTCTCTCTTAAAGGCTGTTAGAGGTTTACTGAAGCAACTCTAAGGCTCAAAAAGTTGTTGACAATGTTGACAAGTGCTCTAGAATCCCCCGACTTCCCTTTCTCAGGAGTTGTTGACAATGTTGACAGCTGCTCTAGAATCCCCCGACTTGGTCTTTCTACTTCTTTCTGTTTTCGCAGCGAGGGCGATCGCTTTTCTTGTTGACAGTGTTGACAATCTCTCTAGAATGGCGCGACTTCAGCTCTAGAATCCCCTGACCAAAAAAATTTTTTAGCTCTAGAATTTCCCGATTTATCTTTTTTGCAAACCCTTTCCAGCATTGGTCTTGTGCCTTGCTGACACCCTCAAGGGAAACGTGTTGACAAACCCTAGATCGCAAAAAAACGCATGTTATATGTGCTCTATTCCAGTTCTTGTTAGGAACAGAGCAATTTTGATATGCAGGTACAAGGCTCCTTATGCTTTCAGGGGGTACGTGAATGGGATAGTGAATTTCTGGCACTTTTCCCCCACCGCTTCGATTACATTTATGCCCATCACCCAGAGTTTCAAGTTTCTCCGGTTTGGCAAACTGAGAGCCGCTACCCCCTATCGGATCGGCTGATTCAGCAGGCTGCTTGTCTTTATGGTGTGCGTTTTGGTGCAGAGACTCAGTACTGCTTACTCGATATTGATATTGGCAGCCGCTACCACCCTAACCAAGATCCCTTAGCTATTGCTCGCTTGCTGGCTGCTCTGGAACCGCTGGGACTAGTTAGCTATCTTGCTTGTACTTCCAGCTATAGTGCGGGGCTGCACCTCTACTTTCCCTTTAAGCACCCACAGAAAACTTGGCAGCTTGCGATCGCCCTCCAGACACTCCTAGAGAACGCAGGTTTTAAGCCAACTTTAGGTCAACTAGAGCTTTTTCCTAATCCTAAGCTTTACAGCACTGATGGCGCGCCTAGTCTCTATGCTGCCCATCGTTTACCCCTCCAAACTGGTTCCTATCTACTAAACCGTAGCTGGGAGCCTATCTACACTTGCCAAGCTACTTTTGTGCAGCAGTGGCGATCGGCACAACATCATAACGATATTGATGTTCAAAGTTTGCAACAGACGCTTAAAATTGCTCATCGTCAGCGCTACCACCTCTCCGGGAAAGCTGATAAATTCCTCAATGACCTGAACGCAGAGATCGAGCCTGGCTGGACAGGTCGAGGACAAACTAACTACCTTTTAGGCCGCATTGCTCTGCGTAGCTATATCTTTGGTCATCTTTTCTATGCTTCCCAGCCTTTAGAAGGTAAGGCTTTAGTAGATGACATTGTTCAGATTGCTAAATCGCTTCCGGGCTATCACGATTGGTGTCAACATCAGCATGAAATTGCCAAACGAGCTGAGGAATGGGCGCTTTGTGTAGAGAACAGCCGCTACTTTCACTTTGGTCAAGGCAAACAGTCTTTAGTTAGTTCTGCTGATCACCTACTTACCGAGCAACTAGCTACTGCAGAAGTTGTGCCTTGGAATCAGCAGCAACAACAGGGGGCGAGAGAACGCATTAGAAGCGCGATCGCTGACCTACTGAACCAAAGTCAACTGCCAAGCAACACTACGGCGCGCTTTAAGGCACTCACAGAATACGGCATCGGTGGTAGCACTCTCTACCGCCATCGTGACCTTTGGCATCCAGATCACCTTGGGGAAAACCCCCCCCACCCCCCGACTTCATTAGATATATCGAGTGAGGATTGCTCTGGAACAGCATCCTCACTCAATAGCTCTACAAGCTTATTAGTTAGCAAGGACCGTAATGCCTCTCCTAGCGGACCCTCCAGCGATTTTCAGCCTTCTGAAGATTCTGCTGCGGGTCGTAATTCTAATCTCAACCAGTCAATGCCTGAGGCTCCCCTACTTGATGCTTCACTGGAGCAACCCAGTTTGCAGGGAGTTCGCTACATCCAGCAAGTGTTATTGGAGGTTAAAGAGCGGCTAAGAAGCCAGCAGAAGCCTCAATCTGAGTCTCAATCTATGTCTGGCTCTGTTCCCTACTCAAAAGCTGATCAGACCGCTCACAGGCGCAAAATGGAGCAGTATTTAGCCTCTGGCGATCCAATCTTGATAGCTGAGGCTCGGCGATCGCTGCTAGCGACTCAGAAAGGGCTACCTAGGCAACTGTCACCTTTTAGGCAACCGGAGCAACAGGCGATCGCAGATAGTTCCGTAGGTAATTCTGTAGATGATTTCGCAGACTGGTCTGAAGTGCTAGCGCAAATTAGTGTTCACCGACGGCGTTTAGGTTGGGCTGCGGCACAAGTCCAAACTGCTCTGCAACAACTGTTTGGCAAAGCCAGCCAAGCTCTGTTAACAGATGCGGAACTGGCTGCATGGCTGCACTGGTTACAGCAGCAGCCTCTGTCCTTCTCGGATTAATAACCCTGGATAATTGGACAAATCGTGGTTTCGGGGTTGGCGGGTCTGGTTTCCCAGCCAGAGAGTAAACCTTCTAACTCCAGCTTGAGAACTTGCAATTGCTGGATTTGCTGGTCAATTTCGGCCACTTTGTCTTCTAGCTTGACTTTGACGTGATCGCAAGGTAATTCTCCTTGATCGTGCACATCGAGAAACTCTTTAATCTCTGCCAAACTCAATCCCAACTTCTGCGCCCGTTTGATGAAGCTCAAGCGGGTGAAGATTCCCGGATCAAAAAGGCGATAGCCTCCCTCAGTTCTGCCGATGGTTTTGAGCAGTCCTAGCTCTTCGTAATACCGAATAGTTTTAATTGGCACACCGCTAGCTTTAGCAACCGAACCAATTTGTTTTCCTGCTTCTTGAGCTATCATCGCTAATCTCCCAGGGTTTAGTCTCCCAGTTGCCTATAATTCACTACTTTGATCTTAGATGCTCGATTTTCGCACTTCCACCACGCCTCGAAACATATTCATGCCGCAGGTGAACTCATATCTGCCTGGTTTGTCTGGGGTAAACTCGATCGCGGTGGTTTGATGCAGTAGTAAGGCTTGGGCAATGTGAAAGTCAGGAAATCGGACTTCCTCTAGACAACTGCTAGGGTCTTGGCGATCGAAATTTAAGCGTACGGGTTGCCCTGCTTGCACCACAATTTGGCTGGGTTCATAACCACCATCTACGGTAATCGTGACTTCCTGAACTCCCGCCTGTGTAGTGGCTTGACGGGATTTAGGTTTACTGAGCAGGAACCACCATAACTCCAGACCCACTAATCCCAATCCCCCCGCTGTTACTGCTCCTTTTAGCCACAAGGGTTGCTCAATCCGTTGGAATTGTCCTGTTTGCTCGGTTGCATGCCCCGTTTCGTGATTCACTTGTGCCACTACTTGCGCTACTACTGGCCTAGAAGCTATCTCTGCCACTACTGACCCAGAGGTCATGCTCAACAACCCCCAACCTAGGATGCTACCGAGTAGTGGTGTTTTGTTGATAATGTTCATCTCGGAAGAACCTCCTACCCTGCCAAGTGTTTAGGGCTGAAATGACGCAACCGCAGGGCATTGGTTACGACTGAAACCGAGCTAAATGCCATTGCCGCACCCGCAATGATCGGGCTTAAGAGCCAGCCGAAGACAGGGTAGAGAATGCCAGCAGCGATCGGAATCCCCGCCACGTTGTAGATGAAGGCAAAGAACAGGTTTTGTTTGATGTTGCGAATCGTGGCTCGACTGAGTTGGATGGCAGTGACAATGCCTTGTAAGTCCCCAGAGATCAGCGTGATATCACTCGCCGCGATCGCCACATCGGTTCCTGTGCCAATGGCAATCCCTACATCGGCTTGAGCCAGGGCAGGCGCATCGTTAATCCCATCACCTACCATCGCTACCACTTTACCTTCTGCCTGAATTGTGGCTACGGTTGCCGCTTTTTGGTCAGGGCGAACTTCGGCAAAAATCCGCTGAATTCCCACTTCACGAGCGATCACATTAGCGGTGCGTTGGTTGTCACCTGTCAGCATCACCACTTCCAACCCCATCTTCTGCAAAGCCCGAATGGCATTGATTGAAGATGGTTTTACAGCATCAGCGATCCCCATAATTCCCTCAGCTTTACCGTCCACAGCTATCCAAATGACAGTTTTGCCAAGATATTCCAGTCTGTCCCAATGTGGTTGGAGAGCGCTGGTATTAATACCTAACTCATGCATCCAACGGTGTGTGCCAATCTGCACCCATTGGTTGGATACATAACCTTGCACCCCACTCCCCGCGATCGCCTCAAACTCCTGCGGATGTGTCAACTCAACTCCTTGAGACTGGGCATATTGCACCACAGCTTCCGCCAAAGGATGTTCGGAGTTGCGTTCAATGGATGCGGCTAGACGCAACAGGTTTAGCTCGTTGTGGTTGGCTGTCCCCTTCGTGGTCACATAGTCGGTGACAGTCGGCTTGCCTTGCGTAATCGTGCCCGTTTTATCGAGAACGATTGTTTGCAGTTTATGGGCCAGTTCTAGACTTTCTGCTCCTTTGATCAAGATGCCATTCTCCGCCCCTTTGCCTGTGCCAACCATGATTGAAGTCGGAGTTGCCAAACCCAGCGCACAAGGACAGGCAATAATCAGCACGCCCACTGTGGTAATCAACGCCATCGTCACGTTGCCCATGATGTTGAACCAGACAATGAACGTGAGGATGGCGATCGCAATGACCGCTGGGACAAACCATCGGGTCACTTGGTCGGCTAATCGCTGAATGGGGGCTTTCGACCCCTGAGCTTGCTGCACCAACTTCACGATTTGGGCTAAAAAAGTGTCCTTACCGACTCTGGTGGCTCGAAACTTAAAGCTACCTGTTTTGTTGATTGTCGCCCCAATGACTTCATCTCCTGCTTGCTTCTTCACCGCTACGCTCTCGCCTGTGACCATTGCCTCATCGATGGTGGAAGCACCTTCCACAATTTCTCCATCCACCGGAATGTTTTCACCAGGACGTACCAGAATGATGTCGTCTACTCTGACTTCAGTAATGGGAATGTCTACTTCGCGATCGCCTCGGATCACCCGGGCGGTTTTTGCCTGCAAGCCCATCAGCTTCCGGATTGCCTCAGAGGTTTGCCCCCTAGCGCGATTTTCTAGTAAGCGCCCTAACAGAAGCAACGCGATGATCACAGCCGCCGCTTCAAAGTACACATCTGGCTTCAGCCCTTGAGCAATGAACCACTGCGGCAGCAAGGTAGGCAACAGAGAGTAGAGGTAAGCAGTCCCCGTTCCCACAGCGACTAATGTATCCATTGTGGCAGTGTGCCGCTTCACCGCCTTCCAAGCATTGATGAAAAATGAATTGCCTGCCCAAAACATTACCGGAGCAGTCAGCACCAACTGGAGCCAGGGATGGTGCAGCCACATGGGGATGAATGGAATCTGCAACTCTGTCATCGCAGGCAAGGACCCGATGATTAAGACGGCGCTAATGATGCCGCTGACTGTGACTTTGCGAGTTAGCTTGCGGTTTTCTGCCTGACGCTCTCGGCGTTCGGCATCATCTGGCTCGAAGACATCCTCGGACAGAGGTTGCGCCGCATAGCCCGCAGCAGCGACTGCCTCCTGAATTGCTGCCACATCAGTTTTTTTGAGGTCATAGGTGACGCTGGCTTGCTCGATCCCAAAGTTGACGTTGCAAGTCTCAACTCCCGGTACAGAGCGAATGGCATCTTCAATGTTGTTAGCACAGGCAGCACAACTCATGCCCCGCAATTTGAGGGTGGTGTTCTCCATATCGGCTCCTCCTGCCCTAATCTGAGATAGTGTAGCCAGCTGTCGTGATGGCAGTGCGGATCGCTGCTTCTGCCGCCTGAGTCTCAATGTCAACAAATTTGGTTTTGGGGTCTGCCTGTACCGTAGCGGTTGAATCAACGGCTTTCACAGCCTTCGCGATCGCCTCGCTACAAGCAGAGCAAGCCATATTGGGAACTTTCAGTTGCAGTGTCATGGGTCAAATCCTCGTTAGTTGATTTGACTCTATCCTGCATCCTCCAGTCCACTGGAGAGTCAAGAGGCGTTGGCAAAAAATTTATAGAGACTTTGAGGCGGATTTGAAGCGAGCTAAAATTTGCCACAAAGACTAAGCTGAGACTCTACAGAACTAATGGGTGGACTGCTATTGAGCAGCTAGCGGTAATGTAAACCAGAAGGTTGTTCCTGCGCCAGGAAGGCTGGTAACCCCAATTTCTCCGCCATGCGCTTGGATAATTTGGCGGCATAAGTAAAGTCCTAAGCCAATCCCGATCGAACGAGTCCGATCGCCCCGGACATAGCGCTCAAATAGGCGATCGCGTTGGGCTTGGTTGATTCCGATCCCGTTATCCTGAACGGTGCAGTAAATCATATCTAACTTAGCTTCTGGAGTAGTTGCTGGCTCCGCGTCGGAAGTCAGACTCGACTCACTCATGTCCCTGCTGGCGTCAGGCTGGGTTGCACCCGAGAGGGTAGCATTAACCGTTAAACTCAGCCCTGCTGGATTATGGTTGAGGGCGTTGGTGAGGAGGTTTTCAAACACCCGTCTGAGTTGCAAAGGATCAGCGGCGGCAGAAAGTAGCTCTGGCGCAATCCGATTAGTCAGGGTGGCCCCATTCTTGGCTAGCAATGGCTCCAAGTCTTCAGTCAGCCCCTGCACGAATGAATGCAAGTTAATCGGCTCTGGTTGTAGCACCAGACTACCCGCTGCACTAAAATGAGCATCTAGAAGCAGGTTGAGCAAGCTCAGTTGGCGATCGCTACTGTGGATCATGCGCTGCAAAACAGACTGAGAAATAGAAACCGTTGCTTCAGCTTGCTTCTGAGCTCTTTGCTGCAAATTTTCTAGGACTAACAAGGTGCCCACGATGGGTGTACGGAGGTCATGAGAAATGGCGTGCAAAAACTCTTCTTTGAGTTGATTCAGTTCTTGCAATTCCACCATTTTTTGCTGCAATTGCAGATTTTGAGTTTGGAGTTGCTGTTGTAACCGACGGACGGTGAGGTGAGTTTCAATCCGAGCTAGCACTTCTTCAATTTGGAACGGTTTGACAATATAGTCCACCCCACCCACAGCAAAGGCTTTTACCTTATCTAAAACGTCTTCTAGGGCACTAATAAAGATCACTGGGATGTCACGGCTTTGGTCGTCCGCTTTGAGTTGTTGGCAGACTTCATAGCCGTTCATTTGGGGCATGTTGATGTCTAGCAAAATTAGGTCGGGTGGTTCCGCGCCGACTCCCATTAACGCCATCGCCCCATTAATCACACTGCGGACCTCATATCCCTGCCCCGTTAGCATGGTGGATAAAAGGCGCAGGTTGTCTGGTGTATCATCCACGATGAGGATATTTCCTCGAGAAGCATCAGGTTGCATGCAGTCAGCGATTTAGCTTGATCAAGTAAGAGATGCTGAAAATCTTACAGTGAATTGCACCCAGTCTCTAGCTAATCAAAGATTCAGTTAACTCCACCAGAAGGTCAAAGCGATAGTGCTTGACGAGATCTTTTAAGCTGTTAGCTAATCGGCTATGGTTTTGCGGAATCTGTTCCAGCAGTTGTAGCACTAAATTGGCATTGACTCTAGTTGCGGCTGTGTGTAATTCGGCAATCCAGGCCAGCGGCATTATCCTCAAATCCTCACATTTGACATTTTGAATTCGAGGTAGCGAGTTGCTCGTAGATCGAGCTCCGATCGCGGCAAAGCGTTTTGCCAACTCTGCATCGGTTTTTGCGGGTTCATAGAGATACTCGGCTCCTAAATAAGCGGCAATTTTGTCAAAAATTACTTGTTCTCGGAATGGCTTGCGGACGAGGTCATCACAGCCGGAAGCCAAGATTGTGGCTCGTTGTTCTTCAAAGGCGCTGGCAGTTAAGGCGATGATCACAGTTCTATGCGCTCTAACGGGGGCGGTGGCTTCTAAGCGGCGAATTTGGCGAGTGGCTTCATAGCCATCCATCACAGGCATTCGCATATCCATCCAAATTAGGTGGGGTTGCCAGCTTTGCCATTGGGCGATCGCTTCTTGTCCATTGGTCGCTAGAGCCGTCTCAAAACCCACCATTTGTAGAAGTTGCTCGATGAATTTGCAGTTCTCTGGGCGATCGTCTACGACTAGAACTCGATAAGTTGGTTGGTTGGGAGCTAACCGGAGGACTCGGCCTCTAGCAGTCGCTTGAGCTGATTCTACAGGTAAAGCGGCCAGGGTAAGCGGCACCCAAAACTGGAAGCTTGACCCCTGCGCAATGGTGCTGCTGACCGTCAGTTCACCCCCCATCAACTGCACAAATTGGCGGCTAATTGTTAACCCCAGTCCAGTGCCTTCCCTGGCTTGAGTTCCACTAGTGGTTTGGACAAAGGGTTGAAACAGGCTGTCTATCTCTTCCGGCGCGATGCCACTTCCGGTGTCTTCAACGGCTACACAGAGGTGATAGCTAACTCCCGCAGCTCGATTTTCGGTTTGAATGCTGGCTCGTAGCCGTACCTCACCCCTGTCTGTGAACTTCACGGCATTACTTAAAAGATTGATCAAAACTTGGCGGAGTTTGCCTTCATCTATCAAGACGTAGGGAGGCAAATCAGGTGCAAGTTCAAATTGCAGAGACAGTTGCTTCGCTTCGGCTCGGATTTGAAACATCTCCTGAAGCGTGTAGAGTAGCTGATGCAAGTTGAAGGCTGTAGGATGCAAAGTCATCCGTCCCGCTTCAATTTTGGACATTTCTAGGACATCATTAATCAGGTTGAGCAAATGTTCTCCACTACGATTAATGATTTCTAGGGATTCTTCTTGCTGATCTGTTAGGGCAGGGTCACGCTCCATCAATTGAGTAAAGCCGAGGATGGCGTTCAGGGGCGTTCGCAACTCATGGCTCATATTAGCTAAAAAGATGCTCTTGGAGCGGTTGGCAGCTTCCGCAGCTTCTTTGGCAATGCGTAGCGCTTCCTCGGCTTGATGTCGCGCCCGCCCAATGGCAATCAGCTCGCCTACCAATTTCAGGAGGCTCAATTCCTCTTGGCTCCAAGTTTTAGGGCTATGAACCACATCCATCCCTAGAAAACCCACGACTTTATCGGCGTGAGACATAGGAACTGCTACCAGCGACTGCACAGACTCATGCTCAAACAAACGCCTCTCTGGCATTTCTGGTGAGAGCTGAGCCAGATTGGGAATGTGAACTACATTGCCGCTCAAGATCAGACGATGGAAACGCAGAAACATTTCTACCGGATTTTCTCTGACCTCAAGCGTTAAGGGTAGAACTCCAGATGCGCACCACTCATGGACAATCTGGGCGATCGCTTGATCTGGAGAGTACTCAAAAATGCAGCTCCGCTCCGCTCCAAAAAATTGCGCGATCGCCTGCAAGCTGAAGTCAACGGCTGTCTCTAAGTCTTGGTCAATAAACTGCCGAGAAATGCTGCTGAGTAAGCTTTCTACTTGGGCTCGATACTGCACGGCCTCATCGGCTTGCTTGCGTTCTAGCTCTGCACCTGCACGAGCTGCAAAAATCCGCATGATCAGCTCTCGTCCTGCATCGGGTGACATTGGTTTCACATCCATCACCCCCAAAATGCCCAGGATATCTCCTGCTGCATCGACTAACGGAATCCCTAAGTAGCTCTCAACTGCGATCGCGGTGAAGTCGGAAATGCTGGGGAAAAGGGTCGGCAAGTCTTCCGAGTAATAGCAAACTTGGCCTTTAATCACCTGGCCACAGGGCAAATTCTCTGTGTTGTACTCGAAGTTCTCGTCAATTTTGCTATCTCCCCACACTGCCAAAGTACAAGCTTTGGTTTTAGTTGCGTTGATGAAGCGGCTGACAAAGGCGTAACGGACTTGCAGCACCTCCGCTAGGTAGCGCACACAAGACTGAAAGAACTCATCTCCTGTTTTGGCTGCCGTTCCTTCCACAATTAAGCGCAGCGCTTCTTCTCGTTGTTTGCGATCGGTGATATCCTCCATGACAAAATCGAGATAGTTTTCTGCTGGGTTCAGACGGAAGGATAGTAGAACCCAGATTATGGTTCCACTACGTTGACGCAATTCAAGTTCAAAGTTTTTTACTTCTCCATATTGCTGAACAATGTCTGCAATACGCTGGCTATCATCTGGATTAACGTAAACAAACTCTGGAGAGAGCGGCGTACCAATTACCTCAGCGACAGAAGCATATCCAAGCATTTCCGCACAGCGTTGATTGGCCTCTAAAATGCCTCCCACTTCTAAACGAGCGCGACCAATCCCCACCTGAGAGTTCTCAAAAATATTGCGGTATTTAACCTCACTTTCTCGCAGTGCTTCCTCAGCTTGCTTGCGCTCAGTAACATCGTGAGCAATTCCCAAAATAGTAATCTGGCCGTTGGAGTCTTCAATAGGTGAGATATTGGCGGTAAACCAATGCCAACTGCCATCTTTATGTCTGAACCGAACTTCATCTCCTGACTGCTTTTCTCGAAGTTCCACCACTCTACGAACCAATTCAATGGGTTTAGACAAGTCGTCAGGATGAATAAATTCAGCAGTATAGCGACCCTCCATTTCTGATACACTGTGGCCCAGAATAGAACTTATATTGGGAGAGACATAAGTGAGCCTTCCGTCTAGGTCGTGGAGGAAGATAATATCATTGGCATTCTCTACGATGGTACGAAACTTCAGTTCACTTTGCTGAAGCGCTTCCTCTACGCGCTTGCGTTCATTGATGTCGCGAGCGACCCCAATAATAATTAACTGGCCATTTGCATCTCGCGAAGCGGCTAGATTAGAAACTAACCAGGAATAGCTGCCATCTTTGCATCTAGCTCGATACTCGATTTCGGAATTCTTCTCGCCTGTGGCGACAACATGGGCGATCGCGCTGGCACATCGGGATAAATCCTCAGGGTGAATAAAAGGCGCAAAGGAGTCCCCAAGTAGTTCACTCGGTTCAAAACCCATGATGTTACGCAAGTTGGGCGACAGATAGGAAAAAATGCCTTCAGGATTAATCACGTAAAGGGTGTCATGAGCGTTCTCGACAATGGTGCGAAACTTTAACTCACTCTCCTCTAGAGCCGCTTCCACCTGCTTGCGCTGGGTGGCATTGGTGCCGACCGAAAGAATTTCTACCAGATTTCCTTGGTCATCCAAGATCGGTTTATTGGCCCAAACAATCCAGACGCGATCGCCGTTCTTGCACAGATTTTCATTCTCATTCAGGAGATAGTTTTCTGGGTGCAGACAAATATCTACCATTAACGCTTGTAAGTCGCGCCCAGAGGTTTCGGTCTCCGGAACAATCGTGCCAACCACATTACGACCGATGATCTCATGGCTCTCGAAGCCAAGCAAACGCTGGCCGTAATCATTCATGAACAGGATATCACCATTGGTATCCCAGCGTAGAATGATGCAGTTGGCTGTCTGCACTAAATCTCGATACTGAAGTTCGCTGGCTCGGAGGGCGGCTTCGGCTCGCTTCAGTTCGCTGATGTCTCGCCCTAAAACCACCAAGCCTTTGCGCTCCCCATCTGGATCAAATAAAGGCACCTTAATGAGGTCAAGAATCTTCACTGTGCCATCAGCGCGAAGACAGATCTCCTCGATGCGCTGAATTGCTTGGAGTTGCCAAGCTTCTTGATCGGTCAGGTGGCAAGTACTGAGGATGTCCCCATAAGAGTGACTGAATTGAGCCAACTCAGCATCTGTTTTACCTTTATACTCCAGTTCTTTCAGTTCAAAGAAGTCTAGGTTAGCTTGATTAGATTCTAGCCAGCGTCCTTCCCCATCCTTAAAGCAGATAATGTCGGGTGTGGCATTAATCAGAGTTCGGAGCCGTTCTTCACTCTCTCGCAGTGCTGCTTCAGTTTGCTTGCGAACAACTTCTTCGCGCTTCGCTTCGCTAATGTCTCGGAAATAAAAGACTCTGCCGTAGTAATGGCCTTGGGGCGATCGCGCTGCAATAGAATAGCGCTCTAAAGTGCGTCCATCCTTCAGTAAAATTTCATCGTAAGTGATTTCTTCTATATGTTGGTAGAGGTAGTCAATTTGTGCTCGAAATACCTCAGGCTGTTCTACTTTATCAATAACGAGTTCTATTAATTGACCGGAATGCTGGTTTTGCATCGCTAGCTCTGGAATTCGCCATAGCTGACAAAACCGCTGATTGTAAGAAACGATGGAGCGGTTTTCATCAACTACCAAAATCCCATCGAGGGCAGCTTCTTGTTGAGCTTTCAATAGAGCGTTACTGCAGCGTAACTCTGCGGTCCGACTCTCAACTTCTTGCTCTAAATTCGCGTTGAGTGCTGCCAATTGTTGAAACAGTTTCGCCTGCTGAATGGCGATCGCTACCTGATTGCCCAGTTGCTCTAGCAGCTCAATCTCAAACGGTTGCCACTCACGAGTTTCCGAACACTGGTCAGCCATGAGGATCCAGAAGCCGCGATCGCCATCATAAGTACTCGATGAGCGGGTGCTATATGCGGGTAGAGGGGTAGCTTGAAACGGTTGATCTACCTTGATCGGCACGCCTAAAGAAGCTTTGATCTGGCATCGTTCTAACAAAAGCTGACTGGCGCTATCAGAAAGTCCCAGTTCAGATATATCACTGATCGCCAGAATTCCTGCTTCAAACCTTGCCAGCATTTCTTGGCTAAACGTGACATCAGTAATCGTTGTGCCTAAAAGAGAGTGCCAGTCAGGGAGAACCGATTCTGCCACTATTTTCGTTTGCCAATCGTCTGTAATAAAGCATAGACAAACGCGATCGGCTTCTAGAAACTGCTGTACTTCTACGACCGTCGTATTGAGAATTTGCTCTAAATCGAGAGATTGCCGAATCCGTAGAGCAATCTCACCCACAATATGCCCTTGTTGGTTCGCTAGATGTAATTGAGCTTCAAGCTGCTTATACTCACTTTTTAGCTTGGAGTACGCTGCTTCTCTAGCTTGCTGATCCTGCTGAAGATGTTGGACTTCCTGTTGCAGTTCTGCGATCGCGGAGTGGAGTTGGGCTGATGTGGCTGGGTTTCCTGGGGTGTTCATAGATTCTCTCAGGCTTTAATCCGTGCTTCCAATTGTCCTATCCGCTCCAGCCACCTTTCAACCAAGGCAATGGTCGCACTTTCCCTTGTCGGTAACTGCACGAATCTCCGCTTGGCTGACTGTCTTGTTAGGCTTAGATCGGCTCACCAGATTTTGCCTCTATTAGGCTTGAATATTTTAGACCCTATTTTATCCTTACTCACGCCCCATCAATCGTCACGAAAACTTAATTCTGAGTAGTCACGATAGCTTTAACTCATATCCTCGTTGATGATTTTCCCTCTCGCGGTTTTAATCTGCGATCGCTTGGTTTTACTATCCAATCGTTTGCGTTGAGAACTCCGGGTAGGTTTGCTGGGTTTTCGGGGTTTGGGTAGGGCGATCGCACTCTTAATCAGAGCTTGCAGCCGTTCTAGGGCTTCCTCTCGATTTTGTTCCTGACTGCGATGCTCCTAAGCTTTGATCACGATGACCCCATCTTTGGTGAGCCGCTGGTCATTTAGTTGCAATAGCCGTTCTTTGTAGCGATCGGGTAATGAAGAAGCCAGGATATCAAAGCGCAAGTGAATGGCAGTCGCCACTTTGTTGACGTTTTGCCCACCTGCCCCCTGAGAACGAACAGCACTCATCTCGATCTCTTGCTCAGGGATACTCACGGTATTAGTGATTTGCAGCATGACTCAGCTTTGCTCTAGAACGTTTAAGGCTGGATTGCAGCCCGTTCTTTATTTTTGATCAAAATTTCCGCTAGCGCGCTAGGACGAAACAGACCCGATTCCACACAACCGACTTTCTGGGCGGAAAACTTAGTGCAAAGATCGTTCCAGGCTAGAAAGACCGTTTCTGGGGGAAGCGCTTCTACGAACTGTTGAGAACCCAGGGTTGCAGGGCTAAACCAGGTAATCCGCACAGCTTCTCCGCGATCAACTAAACGATCCAGTGTTTCGGTTTGCTGCACGGTTAAATCATCCCGACTCGGCTGAACCACGGGCGATCGCATCCCTGTCTTCAACACATAGATGATGGTTCCAGGGTTATTAGCTCGCAATGGGGTAGAAATGGCACAGCCGTTCTCGAAAGGTGGGGGTAAGGTCTGGATCGGGCTTTCAGAGAAACTTGTGAGGGTTTGGCACTGAGCGGTTTTCGGTGTGGGTGACTGCTTCGGCTGAGGGATGCCTGTGTCCACCGCCACAGAGCTAGCGATTAGTAGTCCAAGTGAAAGCGCGATCGCAGGAAGTTTCACCATTTTGAGTATTCTCCTCAAGCCAGAGGCATCACGTTTCTCTAAGCTAGGCAAACTTAGCGATGGGTTAGGGATGGTTACGAATTCTGAAACTGGTAGTACAAGGGATAGGCAAGCTTTGGGGTTGGCTATGGTTCCCCTGACTCGCAAACCAAAACTTGAATAGGTCGCTCCACCACGATCGCGGTAGCAATTGGCTTTTGACGGACACGGAGTAAGCCCAGATGCAACTGCTGTAAGCAGCTCAAAATTTGTTGGCGACGGGAATGGCAGGTGAGAGCTCTCCAGTCAGCGGATTACTCAGTTGATGAGCGATCGCGCTTTATGCTGCACAGTTTTTGCCTATTTTGGCTATCTAGCCATCTCTCTTGAATTCTGCTGAAGCTAAGATTGGTGTGTGAAGTAGAGAGGGTCAGTCTACCGTGTCTTACGGCCATAGTTTAAGATAGGCAACAAGAGCTTTGAATACCTCTGTACTAGCTAGGCAAAGAACAACTTTACTAAAAAAGAATTTCTGGAAAAAAAGGAATTCGTAATTATTTATACCTTGAAACCCCTTAGAAGGTTATGACTGAGTCCAAGAATAAACTCAAGCCTGGTTTAGAACGGCGAGAAATCGAGAAAGTGCTTGAATCATTTTTAGATCTAAAAAGCGAAGACAAAGTACTTGCTATAAAAGGAGACTGGGGAGTTGGGAAAACTCATTTAGTAAAAGAATTTTTACGAAAAAACGAAAAGGAATATTACTATGACTCTGTTTTTGGAGTCTCATCTGTTGATGAATTGAAAATGAAATTGCTAAGTAATTTTCAGCCAGTCTTCAAAAAAGAAGAGAATGGTTTTTTGGGCAAGCTCACTCTTGGGAGAAGTGTAAAATATACAAAAGAAAACTCAGAAATTATAGGAAAAATAATAGAAAAAGCTCCTATGATAGGAGGAATTGTAAGTGCAGTCACCTCATCAGGAATATCGCTAATAAGTAATATTATTATCAGCAAACTACTTAAAGGACAATTGGTTTGTATAGATGATATTGAAAGGAAATCAGAAAAACTTCAGTTAGATGAGTTACTAGGTTTTATCGAAAGTCTAGTTGAAGATCAGAAATGCAAAGTTATTTTGATTTATTATGAAGATAGGATTTATGAGGATGCTAAAGTTAAGAAGATTCTAGAAGAATATCGGGAAAAGGTGATTGATATTGAAATAAAATTCCAACCAAGTGTGGATGAAAATTTTTATATAGCTTTTGGTGAAAATGATCCTGATGAAAAGTTTATTTTAGATTATTTAACGAGAGAGGGCATTCAGACAAATAATATCCGCGTCCTTAAAAAATTACAATGGAATTTAAAGAATCTTAGACCTTACATGGAAAATTATGGAATTTAAAGAATCTTAGACCTTACATGGAAAATTTCTTACCTATAATTAAGTATCAAATAGTTCAGGAGATCATCTTTATCTCACTATCAAAACTAGACAAAAAATTTCCTGTTAATTTAAATAAGTTATTGTCTTTAGGTGATTATTCGAAAATATTGACTGGTAAAGTAGACGAAGATAAAAATCTCTATCTTGCAGCAGTGAACCTTGGTTATTCGGGATCTTCAATAAGCGATGAAATAATTAACTTGGTTGAAACATCTATATGTGATTATATGAATTTTGCCAAGGCAGGCAAGCAGCTTAATGATAGGGAAGAGAATGAGAAAATTAGAGAGCGACTAAGTAAAGCATATGCTCCCTATTCTGAATCCTTTGGTTCCTTAGAAGAAGAGCTTTGTAAAAACTTTAGAGAATTTCTCGATAAATATTGCCTTTCCATAGGCTTACGGGAGCTTGGAGAAGTTGAAGAGATTGCAAAAGCTATTCATTTGGATTTATCTAATTATAAGAGAAACTGGTTAAAACATCAGGTTGATAATTCAAATACTTTTGAAGCATTAAATTCTTTAAAACCTCTATTTCAAGAATTTCCTGATTTAATGCCTATACTTGAAGAAAAAGTTGAGAGCCTTAAAGAGAAGATGAATGTTAGTCAGGTGCTAATTAATGCTCTTAGAAGTAGATCTTGGTCTCCAGAAGAGTTTGATTATTTAGATGGACATACAGTAGAAGATTATAAACAATGGCTTTTAGAAAGAAACTCTGACCAATACTATATGGTCAAGCAAGGACTGAGTATGGGAGTTTCGAGCTTAAGGCAAGCTATTATAGAGTTAGCTCAAGAAAGTAGGTTAAATGCTATGAGAGCGAAGAATCTATACAACATAGATATAGTTTAAGGTTTCTCGAAGGGTGCGCTCGCTCCTCCTTACTTTAGAAATGCATTAGTAGGATGATGTGGAATACGACCCAAAAACATTACAGGCGATCGCAGACCCTGTTTTCAGCACATTATCTTTGCCAGGATGAGCGATCGCGCTTTACGTGGCAGAGTTGTTTGCTATCGGGCGTGAAATTACTTTAAAGGCAGGCAAATTGTGAATGTACTGCCTTTACCTAGCTCGCTTTGTACCTTCAATCTACCTTGCTGGGCCTCAACAATGGCCTTAGCGATCGCTAACCCTAAGCCAGTGCCTCCCGTTTGACGAGAGCGATCGCCACTGACCCGATAGAAGCGCTCAAAAATGCGTAATTGATGTTCTGAGGCAATGCCAATTCCGGTGTCTTGAATATAAATCAGAGCGTGGGTATCCGCTTGCTCTAAAGTCACTGTCACGATCCCACCGTTAGGAGTGTATTGCAGAGCATTGACAATCAAATTAGCGATCAATCGGCTGAGCTGATTTTCATCTCCTATGACATATAACGGTTCGTTAGCTCGGATCTGGGCCGTTAACTGAATCGGAGCAGCAATCTCAAGCACCGATAAACTCTCTACCAAGTCACTGATTAAGTCATTGAGACAGCAAGACTGATGCCTGTCTACCGACTTCTTTTGATCCATGCGAGAGAGCAGCAAGAGATCTTGCACTAGGGCAGCCAGTCGGTGGTTTTGGCGAGCGATCGCGCCTAAAGTGTCCTGCACATCCTCAGGCGAGAGAGAAGCAGTATTTTCAACCGCTTCTACCGTGGCTCGGATAGCCGCGATCGGGGTGCGTAATTCATGGGCTGCATCAGCGGTGAACTGTTGCATTTGGGCGTAGGAGCGGAAAACAGGTTGCATGGCTAGTCCTGCGAGCCACCAACTGGCACCTCCCACCATCAGCATCGAAAGCGGCAATCCGACTGCGAGCAATAACCTCAGGGTGGCAAGATGGTCGTCAAATTCCTGGAGCGATCGCCCAATCTGCATATAGCTCCAAGGAACTCCTGTAGCTGTTTTTAACAACAAGGTGACTTGGCGGTAGCGGCTGCCATTATCGTCGCGAACAGTCTGCCAGCCTTCTTGAGTCGTTGGCGGTGGTAATCCTGGGGGTGGTGAGCTGAGTTGAGCCAACATTTGCCCCGATTGGTCAAAGAAGCGCACGTAGTAGTGGCCTGTTTGGACAATGCCGAGAACGTGTCGAGATTGCGCGCCTTGGGAGCAGCTCGTGCCTACCACACATAACCCTGGCAGGACTTGTTTGACCACAGGTTCAAGGCGATTAGGCTGTTTCAGCTTCGGTTCTAGGGTGTCGTGTAGGGTGCCCGAAATCGACTGAAGTTCTTGTTCTACTGCTTGCCAGTGGGTGTATGCCAACATCTCGTAAGCAACCAAGCCACTGACGCTGAGAATCAGCCCCATGACGCCAGCGTACCAGCCCGCCAGTTGAGCGCGAGTGCGATTAAATAGCTTATTTTGCTGCATGGGCGTGGAGTCGGTAGCCGAGGCCATGCACAGTCTCAATCAAGCCATCACAGCCTGCGTCAGCCAGTTTGCGTCGGAGCAGACGAATTTGCGCTGCTACCACATTGCTAGTTGGTTCCGCTCCCACCTCCCAAAGCTGATCCATCAACTGTTGGCTGGTGACCACTTGGTTGGGATGTTTCATGAAATACTCCAGGGTCTGAAACTCCTTAGCTGTCAGGGCGATCGCCGCTGTCTCCCCACTTGCAACCTGGAGGAAAACTTGGTGGGTGCCGTAATCTAGCACTAGATGTCCCACCTGTAGTTGCGACGGTTGCAGTTGGGGCGATCGCCGCTGTAAGGCTCGCATCCGGGCCAGAAGTTCTGCCATCCCGAACGGTTTGACGAGATAATCATCGGCCCCCGCATCTAAGCCTGTGACTTTATCTTCCATGCGGTCTTTAGCTGTCAGCAGCAAAACAGGGAGAGATTTTTGCTGGGTGCGGAGTCGCTGGCAGAGTTCCACACCAGATAAGCCGGGAAGCATCCAGTCGAAGATCGCCAGCGTATACTCAATCCATTCAGTGTTTAGATACTCCCAAGCGGCGGTGCCATCTTGCACCCAATCCACTACATATTTTTCTCGGTTTAAGACGCGCTGAATCGCTTTGCCGAGATCAACTTCATCCTCTACCAGTAGAACTCGCATTCGCTTGTGGTTCCCGCTCAGTGCTACTGTTTGAAGCTGAAGCGACCATTCACCTTTTCGCCGCTGATATCTGAAAGAATGGCGACTTTATATTCTCCAGCGTTACTCTCCGGCAAGATGGCGGCGTAATGCTGACCTTGCGCGTCATACTTCATGTCTAAGGATTTCTGACTGCCATCAGGTAACTGCACTTGAGCGGTGACTTTAGCATTGGCAATAGGCTCATGATTGTCTCCCTTCTGCAAGAAGAAGTCGATATGAGTCCCTGCCGCTTCTTTAGCAGTCACGAGTTCCAAATGGTAAGGACCCGACTCAACCACTTGTCCTCCTTGCCCCCCGTGAGCGCCTGCTGGGGCAGAGCTGGGACTGGTGGCTGTAGAGGCAGCAGGGCTACTGGTTGAATTAACCACCTGATTATTGGTCTGATTACCACTGCTGCAAGCGCCCAAGAAGAGGAGTCCAAGGGCGGCAACAGCGATCGCACTAACTTTTAATTGCATAATTTTTCTCCTGGTTGGTAGAAGAGAGGTTAGGAAACAGATGCTTGCCAAACTTGGCATAGAGAGCAGGCAGGACCAGCAGAGTTAACGCTGTAGAGGTGAATAACCCACCTAAAACCACGATCGCTAGGGGTTGCAAAATTTCCTTTCCGGGTCCGCCTGCCACGACTAAGGGAGCTAACCCTAAGGCTGAAGTAAACGCGGTCATCAGAATGGCGTTTAGCCGCTCCATTGAACCTTTGATCAAAATGTCTTTGAGTGGCATCCCTTCGGTGAACTTGGTGTTGTAGTTGTCCACCAGCAGCAGACCATTCCGGGTCGCGACGCCAAATAAGGTGACGAAGCCCACCAACGATGCGATCGATAAAATTCCTCCGGTTAAAGCCACCGCAATTACGCCTCCTACCAAAGCCAACGGCAAATTGATCATGATCGCAGCCGTGGAAGGAATCGACTTCACCGAGAGATACATGATGATCGTAATCACCACAAAGGCGATCGCGCTGAAGATGAGAATGTTTTGGCTGGCGCGTTCTTCGGCTTCAAACTGTCCCGCGTACTGAATGTAATAACCGGGTGGCAATTGAATTTGTCGCTGCACCTGAGCCTGAATGTCGTTCACCACCGATCGCAAGGCTCTCCCTTGAGCGTTTGCCGCTACCACGATCAGGCGCGAGACATTCTCCCGGTTGATGGTGTTTGGGCCTGTGCCTTCTTGGATCGTTGCGACTTGAGCCAACGGAATTTTATTGCCATTGGGTGTATCGACCATTAAGTTGGCGATCGCATCTATGCTTTGGCGGGCGGCTGGGTTGAGCCAAACCACCAAATCAAAGGTTTGTTGCTGTTCTAAAACTTGAGACACCACTCGTCCATTCAGCGCGGTTTCAATTGTTTCGGAGAGCTGCCCCATGCTCAAGCCGTATCTTGCCGCTGCTTCCCGATCAAATTGGATTTGGATTTGCTCCACCGGGATTTGTGGTTCTAATTGCAAATCCACAATGCCCTCAACCGACTGCATCACATCATTCACCTGCTGACCCAAGGTGCGGAGTTGTTCCAAATCGGGACCAAAGATTTTAACGGCGATCGCACTTCTCACGCCTGACAGCACCTCATCCATCCGGTGAGAGATAAAGCCACCCACATTAGGAGCCGCTCCCGGAACCTGGTTAAATTCCTGGCGCAAGGCTTCCACTGTGGTTTGGCGGTCTTGCATCCCTGCTGGACTTAGCTCCACATCGATATGCGCCAAATTCACACCTGCAGCATCGGCATCTCCCTCTGCCCGTCCCGCCCGCACCTGAATGGAGGCAAATCTGGGGTCATCCTTTAGCTGATGCTCTAATACTGAGGTGGCACTGTTGGTTGCTTCCAGAGAGGAACCGGGATAGAGCAGCAGCGTGTTCACTAGCGATTGCTCTTGAAACTCCGGTAAGAAGATGCGCCCAAAGGACGGCACGATAATCGTGGTCGCGACCAAACTGGCGATCGCCAAGCCTAGAATCAGGGGCGATCGCCGCATTGAGAATGTGAGTAGCGGCAAATAGAGTCCTTTGAAGAACCGGGCCACCCAGGGTTCCCGTTCTGGTAAGCGACCGTAGGGCAGCAAAATCGCACAGAGAGCTGGGGTGACGGTTAAGGCAACCACACTAGAGGCCAGCACTGCGACTAAGTAGCCCAACCCCATCGGGATAAAGATGCTGCCTTCGACTCCCGTCAGGGCAAAGATAGGAGAGAAGACCACAACGGTGATAATTGTGGCTCCAAAGACAGAATCTCGCACTTCTTGGCAACCTTCAAACACGACCTCTAGAACGGGACGGGGGTTGGGAGAATATTTGTTCTCGCGGAGACAACGGTAGACATTTTCTGCATCGACGATCGCATCATCGACCGCAGAACCGATGGCAACTGCTAAACCCCCTAATGTCATGGTGTTCAAACCCTGGCCCAGCCAATTCAGCGCCAAGATCCCGATGAGTAAGGAAAATGGCAGAGCCGCTAAACAGACGGCTAGATTGCGCCAATTCATCAAGAATGGAATCAAGATCAAGGCGACAATAATGCTGCCTTCGAGCAGCGCTTCTCGCACGTTTTCGATCGAGGCATCAATGTAGGTTTCCTGCCGAAACGTGGTAGCCACTTGAACATCAGATGGCAAACCCGCTTTTACCTCGGCCATTGCCGCTTCAACGGCACGAGTCACGGTGGGTGTGTCCGCAAGCGGCTGTTTATTCACAATCGCCACCACCGCTTTTTGCCCGTTCACGCTGGCATCCCCTCGCTTCACGGCTGCGCCAATTTTGACCTCAGCGACTTCGGTAATCCTGACTGGGGTGCCATTGCGGGCTGTAATTACCGATTGCTTCAGCGCTTCAATGTCTTCAATGCGGCCAATACCGCGAATCAGCTTCTCGCGATCCGGGGTAATTAAATACCCTCCTGGTGCGTTCACATTGGCTGCTGCTACGGCCTCCGTGACATCCTGCAAAGACACATTAAAAGCTTGCAGCTTTTCCGGTGCCACTAAGACCTGGTACTGCCGCACATCGCCGCCAAAGATGATAACTTGAGCAACTCCAGGTACGGCTAAGAGGCGATTGGTGACTTGCCAATCTACCAGCCGTCGCACTTGCATTAAGTCTGTGGTTTGGGAGGTGAAGGCATAAGTAACGATCGTGCCAATCGGAGAACTAATCGGAGCAACTTCCGGGGTTTCCACGCCTTCCGGTAGCTTGCTTTGAGCCGATTGCAAGCGCTCTGTGACCAACTGTCTAGCCTGATAGATATCGGTGCCCCAGTTGAAAATCACTCGCACCACCGAAATACTGGCCGCACTGGATGAACGAACCGTTGTCACTCCGGGAGTCCCATTGATGGCGCTTTCAATCGGCAGCGTCACCAGTGACTCGACTTCTTCTGGCGCGAGTCCAGGCGCTTCGGTTTGAATTTCGACTTGGGGTGGAGCAAAGGGGGGAAACACATCCAGCGGCATTTGGATGATCGTCCGAAAAATCCAAATTGTGATGACGATCGCGCCTAGAATCACCAGCCAGCGACGGGCGATCGCCCATTTAATAATGGTGCTTAGCATAAAAGTTCGCTCAATGTCGCTAACGAAGAGAACGCTCTGACTCTGAAGCCTGTGAAGTTATAGAAACGCGAGTCCTGTCCTGCTCCGGAATATCTGGTAAGCCATAATCTTGAGGAGTCCTGAAACCTTGGCGATAACGACGATTCGCCCAGTACACGCCTGCCCCAAACGTACCCGCCGCGATCGCGCCTCCTGCCGGAATTACCAACCACCAAGGAAACGTCGAGGGTTGGAGCGTTGGTGCGGCGGCTGTTTCCCCATGTTCATAATCCTCAGCAGTGTTGCTACCACTGCGTAGCGATTGAGCATAAAGTTGCATAGCTCGTTGCGTGACAATGCGATCGCCATCAAAGAGTCCGTTTTTGATCTCCACTAACTCCCCTGAGGCTTGACCCAAAGTTACTTCGGTCGGTTGGAAGGCATCGCCATTTTGCACAAAGACAATCTGCTTTTTGTCATTCGTTTCCACCAGCGCAGACTTGGGAATAGCTAGCACAGCGGCGGGAGTGCGATCAGTCAGAACCTCCAACTCCGCAAACATTCCCGGTTTCAACACCCCATCAGAATTCTCTAACTCAGCTTTGACAGGCACCACGCGCGTCTCCCCTTGCACAGCAGCGCCAATCACACTGATGCGACCTGTAAAAGTGCGATCGGGCAAACTTGCCACTTTTACTTGCACTCGTTGCCCCGTCTGAATCCGATCTAAATCTTTTTCATAAATATTGGCACTGACCTGCACGCTGCTATCGTTGATGATCGTCATCACCTTTTTGCCAGCGTCTTCGCCTGATTCCCCTGTCGTGGTTTCGCGATCGGTCACGGTTCCCGCAATTGGAGCTGTAAGGGTAATCGTGCCATCGCCATTGGCATTCGCGCCTAGCTGTCGTAACCGAGTTTGATAGGTTTCGTCGCTCAGATTGACCCGTGACTGAGCTACCTGTACTGCTGATTCAGCATGTCGCAGTTGCGAGGTAGCTTCCGAAACTGATAAGCGGCTTTCGGCTTTGGTCAGGGCTGCTTGGGCTTGAGCCAGTTTTGTTTCCGACTCTAGAAATGTGCGTCTGGCGATCGCGCCGTTAGCCAATAGCTCCTGATCTTTGTCAAAGCGCTCTTGGGCAAAACTGACTTCACTGCGAACTTGAGCCAGCTCAGTAGCCGCGATTTTTTGTTGCTGAGCATAGTTCTGCTGCGCCAGTTGTAAATCTGCCTGGGCTTGTTGTACAGAAGCGATCGCCTCGGAACGCCGATCGAGGGCTGTAGTTCGCAGTTCTGCCAGTTCAGGACTCGTCATGGTTGCTACCGCCTGTCCCGCCTTGACGCGATCGCCGGGACTGACGAGCAGACGGGTTACGGTACCTTTCAGGGGGGTTGTCACTTCCACCTGCTGATTGGGCAAGGGTTCAATTTGGCCCATAGTGTTGAGGCCAAAGGCCAACCGCTGACGAGTCACAGGCTCTACTTTCAGCCCCATGAGCTGAGCTGTTTTCGCATCGACTGGAATCGCCCCAGCCGCTGGCGTTGCTTGGCTACCCCCCTGAAATTCATTGTCTCCATGCCCCTTATGAGCCAAGCCCTGGATGGGAGCGCTCAACAGCAGCACGGTTAGGAGAGTGCTTGTAAGCTGAGAAATAGACAATTGAGGTAGGGGAGTCATGGCGGTTTTCTAAGTACAGCGCTTGCTGGAGGGCAATTCTCGCTAGGCTTTTACTAAGTCAGGCAACATGCAGTTTTGGTACTAACTTGTTTTCACCGTTGGTACCAAGCTTGTCTCCATTGCTGCATCTGCTGAATTTCAGCTTCTTGGGACTTGATGATGTCTTGAGCCAGTTGTTTGATTTCTGGGCGCTTGGACTTGCTGAGAGCATCTTGGGCCATCGTCACTGCTCCCTCATGGTGCGGAATCATGGCATTGATAAAGCGCAGATCAAATTCGGCGTCAGCTGCGCCTAAGGCCATATCCATTGCCATGCCTTTTCTTTGATCCGGTGACATTGGCATAGCGTGACCCATCTGAGCACTCCAGGCGACGGGTTGAGCACTCGCGTTGGGATACCAGGCTTGCCGCCACTGCTTCAGTGCTCCAATTTCTTTATTTTGTGCGGCGATGATGTCAGCCGCTAACTTTTGAATTTCAGGTCGCTGGGATTTCTGCTGAGCCTCCTGCGCCATTGCGACCGCTCCTTCATGGTGTGGAGTCATGGCATCTACAAACCGCAAGTCATATTCGGCATTGGCTGGCCCTAACTCCATGCTGGCGCTGTGGTCCATCGTGCCGCCGTGATGCGCGTTGCCATGAGCCATTGGCTGGTTTGAGCCAGCCGTGGCAGCAGCGGGGCTAGGAGTTTGAGCCTGATTTTGACTCGGTGTCGAGCAGGCATTCAAGAGGCTGGCAGTGGCGATCGCCCCTAGTAATAAAGCAATAGCACTGGTTTTCATCCGAAACATGCGATACATAAATTCTCCGCAGAGAAATTGCAAAAGTCTATGCTGTTATTCTGAAGTCTCCCTTTGGCTGGAGTGTCAACTCTATATGTCAACTCTATAAATGAAATAGGCTCAAGCACCTTCCTGAGTTATCTGTAGTCAGCTATTTACCCAGAGAAACCAGCGATACACAGTCACTCAGCATTGCACCTACTTATGAAATCAAGATGAAATTGCTCTATCTCCCAGGAATGAGATGCTTTTGAGAAGAATGATGACGGTCACAAATCGGCTCGGAAGGGTTGGGCAATTTATAGTAATGGTTGATGAAATAGAATGACTCAAAACATTTTTCTCAGGAATAATATCACCGTGTTCGGTGAAGGCACCCAGCCTCTACTGTTCGCTCCTGGGTTTGGGTGTGACCAAAATGTGTGGCGTTTTGTAACGTCTGCCTTCAAAGACGATTACAAGATTGTCTTGTTCGATTATGTCGGGTCCGGAAAGTCGGATCTTCAAGCCTACAACGTCGAGCGCTACAGCGATCTCAAGGGTTATGCCCAGGATGTCCTAGATGTCTGCACCGCCCTGGACTTGAAAGACGTGATTTTTGTTGGGCATTCTGTGAGTGGTGTGATTGGGATGTTGGCATCTATTCAAGCCCCCCAACTCTTCAGCCATCTCATCCTTGTGGCTCCTTCCCCCTGCTACATCAATGATTTACCGGATTACCAAGGTGGATTCGATCGCCAAGACATTGAAGAACTGCTAGATCTGATGGACAAAAATTACATTGGCTGGGCAAGCTTTTTAGCCCCTGTGATTATGCAGAATTCAGCGCAGCCAGAACTGACTCAAGAGCTTGAAACTAGCTTCTGCTCGACCGATCCGGTGATTATGCGTCGCTTTGCGGAAGTCACTTTTTTTTCTGATAACCGCTCTGACTTGCCTCAAGTGACAGTGCCATCTCTCATCCTGCAATGCTCTGAAGATGCGATCGCCCCTACTGAGATAGGACATTACCTACATCGTCATCTGAGCGAAAGCACCTTGCAAATGATGCAAGCAACAGGGCATTGCCCTCACATGAGCCACCCGGAGGAGATCATCCAACTAATCCAAACTTATTTGACTGAAACCCCTGCTAGCTGAGGCCCGCAACTGTAAGTTTATGATTTGCCAGATAGACGAGCCGTTCAATACAGCGCCGTGCGGTTTCCTCTCATTTAATGACGATGGCACCATTGCGATGCTTAACGCCACACTGTCAAAATTGCTGGGGTATGAGTCTAATCAGCTAGAGGGGATGCCCATTGAATCTATCCTACCGATCGCCAGTCGCATCTTCTATCAAACTCATTTCTTCCCGTTGCTGAAACTGCACGGCAAAGTCGAAGAAATCTACCTCTTACTCCGCGCTAAGCAGGGGGGTAACATCCCTATGCTCGTGAACGCGGTACGCCAAGAACGAGGCGGTAGCTGCTGCAACGACTGTATCTTGGTTCCCATGCGTCAACGCATTCAGTATGAAGATGAACTACTGCAAGCGAAGAAAGTAGCAGAGGCAGCTACTCAGGCCCAAAACCAGGCTAATGCAGCGTTGGCGCAAGCTCAGGCAGCTTTAGAGATTAAGCAGGCAGAGCTATTAGAGTTAAATGTCAAGCTCGAAGAGCAAGTTCAGCAACGGACTGCTCAACTGCAACAAGCCCTGAATTTTGAGTCATTATTGCAACGAATTACGGCCAAAGTCCGCGACAGTTTAGATGAGCGCCAAATCCTCCAAACAGCCGTACAGGAATTGGGGTTAGGATTGGACGTCGAGTATTGTGATGTCGAAGTACATCAGGCCGATCAAACGCGATCGACCATTGCTTACGCCTCCCACCAGACTCTAGCTACGGCTCAAGGCTGGTATCTAGACATTACGCCTGCCTCTCCTTGGGTAGATGTCTCTTTATTAGCGGGAGAAGCGGTGCAGTTCTGTCCCTTCGGCCCAGTGAGTGCAGTTTTGCATTCTAGTCAATTAGTTGTCCTCGCTTGCCCTATTTATGATGATCAGGGAGTTTTAGGGGATCTGTGGCTGTTCCGGCAAAAAGAACAAATTTTTAGTGACTTAGAAATCCGGTTGGTCCAACAGGTCGCGAATCATTGTGCGATCGCGCTGCGCCAGTCGCGCCTGTATCGTGAAGCTCAGATGCAAGTTCAAGAACTGGAACGGTTGAGCCAACTCAAAGATGACTTTCTCAATACGGTTTCTCATGAGTTGCGTACCCCGATGGCTAGCATCAAACTGGCAAATCAAGTCCTAGAAGCGAACTTGAAAACGTTGGGTTTGTTGGCCGATGAATCCCATGCGATCGCTCGTTCCTGCAAAATCATCCGCGACGAAAGCCAGCGCGAGATGGAGTTGATCAATGATCTTCTCGATATGGCTCGGCTTGATGCTGATACTGAACCGCTTAACCTGGCTACAATTGATCTTCAGCTTTTCGTACCCTACTTTGTAGAACCGTTTATAGAACGGACTCGCCATCAACAACAGCACTTGAAGATCAATCTTCCTGAAAATCTCCCCCTTTTAACCACAGATATTTCCTATTTAGAACGAATTTTAATCGAACTGCTGCATAATGCCTGCAAATACAGCCCTCCCGGAGCCACGATCGCGCTATCGGCTCAGGCAACTTCAGCAGCATTAGAAATTCAAGTTAGTAATTCTGGAGTCGAAATTCCAGTCGCAGAACATGAGCGAATTTTCAGCAAGTTCTATCGCATTCCCAATCATGATCCTTGGAAGCATGGCGGGACAGGGCTCGGATTAGCACTGGTGAAAAAGTTCGCAGAGCGCTTAGACATTGACATCCGAGTTGAAAGTAGTAGTGAGAAAACCACCTTTGTTCTAGAGTTTGAAGCTGCTGCATCAACATCTCTCTAAATCTCTCGAAATTTTTCTAAGCGTTCTGATCTCTGAGTGCTCTGATCTTTAAGTGTTCTGCCCCCTGGGCGTTCTTTGCCTCAGCTATGAACCATTGGACTGCAATATTAATGATGGATTTCGATATATTTTGAGAAATTTAGTCGTTCTTAATATATGTTGCAAAAATTAAGGGAACTCTAAGTGCAGCCACCCTTGAATCCTGAGTTGAATCGTGACTATGCTGCCCACCCACGACATCAGTTCATCCTTAAATCGGGAAGTCCTCCTCCACCGTATTGCGAATCGTATCCGTCAATCCCTGGAGCTTCCGGAGATCTTGAGGAAGACTGTGGCAGAAGTGCGTTCCTACCTGGGAACCGACCGAGTCAAGATTTACCAATTTCAACCAGACGATCATGGCGTGGTGATTGCCGAATCCCTACAGAGCGATCGCTTGCCCTCCTTGCTAGGTCTGCACTTTCCCGCCGACGACATTCCGCCCTATGCGCGGGAGTTATTCGTGCGGGCTCGGCAACGCTCAATCATCAATATGGGCACCCACGAGATTGGCATCAGCCCTCTCAACTGTCCCGAAACTGGGGAACTGCTCAACGATACAGATATTCGCTATCGTCCCGTCGATCCTTGTCACCAAGAGTACCTGACCGCGATGGGCGTGCAGTCTTCTATTGTGGTTCCGGTGGTGCTCGAAGCAGAAGCAACCGGGTCTTCTCAGGGTCCATCTCCCCAATCCCAGAGTCAACTTTGGGGGCTGTTAGTTTCTCATCATGCCGAGCCGCATACGGTCACGGAAGAAGAGTTGCAATTCATTCAAGCAGTGGTAGACCAAGTTGCGGTTGCCATTGCCCAATCCATTTTGCTGGAGCAGGTGCGAGCCCAAGCACGGCAAGAAGCCAACCTGAATCGGGTGACAGCACTGCTACAAACGTCTCCCACTGTAGACTGGCAAGATGCCCTGAAGGAAGCCGCTGACACTCTTGATGGGGGAGGCAGGCTGTATTTATTTCCAGACACCCACCACCCTAGAGAACTTTATACCTGCGGCGAGCAACCCACCTTAATTGATTCCACTCAGAATCGCTGCATTGAAGAAAACTTACTGTGGCAGAGGTATTTGCACTCAGTCTTAACGACAGCTACAGATGGAACTGGATATCAACCTTGGTCGGTTGAGTGGATGCGGGCTGTTTACGAACTAGCAGAGCCGACTCAATCTACCAAGCCAGCGCTTTCATCCTGGGCGGTGAATGATATCTATCAAGAACCCCTCTTTCGTACCTTAGCTCCCTTCTTTAGCGACACTAGGATTCGCAGCGCTTTAATTATTCCACTGAAGCACGGCGCTCAAGTGATTGGTTGTCTCACCTTCTTCCGCAGTGGTCTTGATACTGAAACCCTTTGGGCTGGCTATCACAATCCGGATACGCGCCAGCTCATGGCACGGCAATCCTTCGACGTGTGGCGGCAAATCCAGAAAGAGCAGTCGCAAAGCTGGGTGGAAGAAGAGATCAAATATGCCCAAGTTTTAGGAGAGCGTTTCTCAGCAACGGCAAAACAATATCGGCTGTACCAACAGGTGCAAGGACTCAACGCCAATTTAGAGCGCCAAGTTGAAGAACGCACTGAAGAACTCAGACAACGTTCTGAGCAGCTCCAGCAAACGAACATCGAGCTGGAATATTTAGTGGAGCGACAAACCACCCTATCGCGCATTGTGTCCAAAATCCGGCAGTCCCTGGAGATTGACACCATCTTTCAAATCACCACTCAGGAACTGAGCCAGGTGCTCAAAGCTGAACGAGTGGCTGTGTATCGCTTCAAGCCTGATTGGGGCGGAGAGTTTGTCGGCAACTACGAAGCCACCATACCGGAATGGCAAAGCATTGGTCATTTAGGCGTGAGTATGGTCTGGGATGACACTCACCTGCAAGAAACCCAGGGTGGACGATATCGTAACGGTGAGATTTCTGTCGTCGCTGACATTTATCAACCAGGGTATGCTCAGTGTCACATTGACTTGCTGGAGCAGTTTGAGATCAAAGCTTTTATGATCGTTCCCCTCTTTGTGGGCTCTAGCCTTTGGGGACTGCTAGGTGTTTATCAACATTCGACAACTCGTCATTGGAAGCAGTCGGAAGTTGAGTTTGTCAGCCAAATTGCGACTCAACTTGGAGTCGCGCTACAACATGCACAATTGCTGGCTAGTACTAAACAACAGGCTGAACAATTAGCAAACACCTTAGCTGACCTGAATCAGACGCAACTTCAGTTGGTGCACAGCGAGAAGATGTCGAGCTTGGGGCAACTCGTGGCGGGCATTGCCCATGAAGTGAATAATCCGATCAACTTCATTCACGGCAACTTAGCGCCGATTCAGGAGTACACTCAAACCTTGCTCGATCTGATCCATGCCTATCAGCAGGAGCATCCTACTCCATCAGCAGCCCTAGATCAGCAGCTTGAAGATAGCGACCTGAGCTACATTGAAGAAGATTTTCCCAAGCTGTGTGCCTCGATGAAGCTGGGCACTGACCGGATTCGAGAAATTGTTCAGTCTCTACGCAACTTCTCGCGCCTTGACGAAGCAGATGTGAGAGCGGTTGATCTGCATGAAGGTTTGGAGAGTACTCTTTTGATTCTGCAACATCGATTGAAGCCAGGTCCTTCTAATCCTGTGATTGCCATTGAGAGGCACTACGAAGAACTGCCGTTAGTGGAATGCTATGCTGGGCAGCTCAACCAAGTCTTTATGAATTTGCTGAGCAATGCGATCGATGAATTAGTCGATGCTGCGACCGAGAGTACCACCTCGTCTAAAACCATCACCATTGCCACCCGCAGTGTCGATGCTGAGTGGGTAGAGATAGTGATTCAAGACAATGGTCGAGGCATTCCCGAAGCCGTTCAAGCCAAGTTATTAGATCCCTTTTTCACGACTAAGCCTATGGGACAAGGAACTGGTTTAGGTTTATTTATCAGTCATCAAATTGTTGAGAAACACAATGGTGAGCTATTGTGCCGCTCTCAGCTAGGAGAGGGGACAGAATTTGTCCTGAAGTTGCCCGTGCAGCAAAGAGTTGCGATCGCCTAAACCCTGCGAGTGCTGTGAAAATTGGTATTGCTTAACGCTCTAAATCACTGTTGCCGCGCTTGCAGCAGAGCAATTTTCACGCTTTCCCACTCTGCCTCCAACTGTAAAACTTGGGGATGCGTGCTTATCTCCCCTTGATGTCCAATTGTTTCTAGTTGGTTGCAAAGTTCACTAAAAGAGAAGATGCCTAGGAGGTCGCTACTCGACTTGAGGCTATGGGCTGCCAGCGCCAATGCTGCTGTATCCGCTTCAGCAATCGCCTGATGCATCGCTGCTAAGCGTCGAGGCACCTCCTCCAAAAAGCAATCAATCATTTGCAGAAACAGTTCAGAAGCATCTTCACCGACCCGCTCTTGAACTGAGCGCTTCGCCTCGGCGATCGCGATTGCTAATGCAGATGAGGGGAGAGAGGCAGTGACTTGAGGGGAAACTTGACATTGGCTAAGTGCCCGCACCAGTTCTTTCACCTGCACAGGTTTGCTAATGTAATCGTCCATACCGCAACTCAGGCACTCTTCGCGATCGCCTTGCATGGCATTTGCGGTCATGGCCACAATCCGGGGGCGATCAGTGGAACCCCATTCTCGGTAGATCGCTTGAGTTGCCGTTAAACCATCCATTTCTGGCATTTGCAGGTCCATCAAGATCACATCGTAAGACTGGCGGCGTAAGGCTTCTAAGACTTCTAACCCGTTGCTAGCCAAGTCAGCCCGATAACCGAGCCGCCGGAGGAGATGGGTGGCTACCTTTTGATTGGTTACATTATCTTCAGCCAACAGAATCCGTAAGGGTAAGCACTCGGCTAATTGTGAATCAAAGGGAGAACTAATGGGACTGGACGAGAGAGACGTTGATTTAGTAACCGTGGCCCCAGCAACCGGAGCAACAATCGTGAAGTAGAAGGTGGAGCCTTGCCCAACCTGACTTTCCACCCATATCTTCCCGCCCATTAGCTCACAAAGCCGCTGGCTAATCACTAAGCCAAGACCTGTACCGCCATACTTACGAGTGGTGGAAGCATCCACCTGGCTAAAAGACTGAAACAAGCGATGAAGTTGGTTTTGAGGAATGCCAATCCCTGTATCCCTCACCGCAAATCGAATCTCGTACTGGAGTGACTGTAGGTCTAGAGGTTGCCCTGTCACAGAAACCATGACCTCTCCTACCGGGGTAAACTTGATGGCATTGCTGAGCAAGTTCACCAAGATTTGCTGTAAGCGAGTCACATCTCCGACGATCGCGCTTGGTACTGTCGGTTCTATGGTGTAGGCTAACTCCAATCCTTTTCCGTAAGCTTTTGGGCTGAGCAAATCTAGCGCTCGTTCTACACAAGCGCGCACACTCAAGGTTTGCTCCTCCAACTCCAACTTGCCAGACTCAATTTTGGAAAAATCTAAAATGTCATTAATCAGGGTGAGCAAGGTTTCACCGCTGCTGCGAATCGTTTCGGCAAAATCGCGTTGCTGAGGCGTTAATGGCGTATCGAGTAGCAGACCCGTCAAGCCAATCACGGCGTTCATGGGGGTGCGAATCTCATGGCTCATGGTGGCCAGAAACTTACTCTTGGCTTCAGTGGCTGCTTCTGCGGCTCGCTTAGTTTCCTCCAGAGAGAAGTTTTGCTGCTTGAGTTGTTGGCGTTGATGCCGCTCTTGTTCTAGAAGCTGAGCTTGAGCCAAGGCAATCCCTACTTGGTCGGCTACAGCTTCAAGTAACTCAATTTCATCGGCACTCCAGTCACGACGCTGATCACATTGATGCAAAGTAATGATGCCATTTGGCTCCCCTTGATAAGAGGTGCGGATCGCCAAGATGGATTTGATGCGGAACTCCTGACAGAGCGGCAGTAGGTATTGCAAGAGGGGGTTATTATTAACATCCGCAGAGGCGATCGCTCGCTCTTGCGCTAAAACTTGTTGGGCATGGGGATTGTCATGAATCGGAATGCCGACTTGTAAGAGGGAGGCATAACCAGACTCTAAATATTCGGCTTTGACCTCCAGTTGCCGAGTTGGGGTAGCCATATAGCCAAGAATCAGACAGCGGTTGGCTTGGAAGGCTCGACCGATTTGAGCGACTGTCGTCTGAAAAATCTGTTCAGGATCGAGACTTTCACGAATTCTTTGAGTAATTTCTTTGAGCAACGAAGCCCGATGTAGTTGCTGTCTTAAAGCAGTTGCGGCTTGCTGACGCTCAATTTCACTGCCGCTCCACTGAGCCATCAGCTTCAACAGTTCTTTATCAACCGGTTGGAATCGTTCTTGAGTCGGCACACGGCTCCAGAAGCACAACACGCCATACATTTCACCCGCAACCAAGACCCGCATACCAAGATAACTTTCGATTTTGAAGTCGGTATGGCCAGGATGCTGACACCACTGGGATGCACTTGCATGTGGAATAAATAAGGGTTCCGCAAGTTTGAAGGTCTCTGAGCAGTAAGTTTGTTGAAGTTCAAAGATGGTGCCCGGTGTGACTGAGCCATCTGGAGCCTGGACCGCAATGATTTCGTAGCGATCGCCTTGAATATGAGATAGAAAACTAAACTCAAGCTGGAATTGCTGACAGCCGAAAGCCAATAGCTGCTGGAGGCGAGCCTCAAAGCCGAGTTCATGATCCACACTCAAGTTATATAAAGCGCGAATGGCTGCTGCGCCTTCTCGCAGTTCTCGGGCTGAGCGATTGGACTTTTGCTTGAGATGGACGGCCAAGGCCAATACCCAGGCGAGAGACAGACCACCCAATAAAGTGATCGTCGGGAGCGGAGAATGCATCCGCTCTAGCAGGGCTGGAGTTGGCCAGACCTGGAGCCGCCACGTAACCCCATACATAGGAAGGCGCGTTGCTCGTCCCCACTGCTTTTGCAGTTGCCTATTCGCAGTTGGGTCCTGGTAGATCTGCTCGTTTCCATCAAAAATTGCTACTGCGAAGCCCGACACATCTTTTTGCGTCAAAATGTTATCGATGAGCGTTTGAGTTCGGTACGTGGCAGCAATAAACCCATCAAACTGGGTTGGTTGAGGAAAGATGGGCACATATAATTGAAAGCCTTTACCACCTTGGGCTAAGTCAATCTCATGAGTCATCCGAATTCTTTGTTGGTCCCGCGCGGCTATGAGAGCCTGACGCTGCCATGAGTCAGAGCCAAGATTGAGGTTGAGCGCAGCTTCGTTTCCCTTCAGGGGGGCAATCCAGCGCACCTGAAGATTTGGATCTATCCAGGCGATCGCTTGGTAACTCTTAAAGTGCTCTAGATTTAAGTTGGCGTTAAACTCCCACTCTTCCTGAGGCGGCTTACCCCCATGCTCCCACCGCTTAGCGATACGTACCAATGCCAATACTTTCGGCTGAATCTTTTCCTGAATCTCTAGCTTGAGCTTGGCTGCCTCTTGATCAACCGCACGTTGAATCTGGATTCCCTCTTGCTTCACGAGCGCCTGCCAAAGCCAAAGGCTAGCAGCTGAGGTGCTCAGACCCACTGCCAACGGCAATACAAACAATGAAGCCAGCGCGCGCTTTTGCAGCATGCCGAGAATTGCTAGCGGCCGAGTCAGCATCTTCTCAAGATTTTGGTTGCATAGAAATACTTTTCCCCACCAAGGCTGACTGAATCACTGTAGGTTGTGAATATCGAAACAAAACGCAACACCGCTGGGATGGGTGCTGCGTCAAAATGCTGTAGGTTTGGGGCAAAATCGTACGAACTTCGGGTCTTTCCTGCTTGTGGTGAAGGTTGAGCGCCACTGCTCATCTACAACATCGTAGCATCAGTCAATTTGGATCAGCTTTTGGCGGACGCAGGCGTAGAACAGCAGGAGGCCCAGTGGGCTAGGACACACAGCGAGTTGAGCCGCTCGGCTTACCTACTCCGGGCCGAACGCTCGTAGAATTCTCGGGTGCTGGTCTCTAGCTCTGAACCACTGGTTAACGGAATCAGGCTAAAGGGCGCGAATAAAAATAGGATGAGTGAGAAGAGGGAGACCTGCCTGCCAGATGTGGGTGAGATAGGTTTTGCGGTCCGGGGAGCCTGGAGGTAGGAGGTGATAGCTAAAGTCACAACCCAAATACTGAGTAGTGCCACAGCAATGGCCAAGATTGGTAGCAGCATAGAGCCTTCCAGCATTAGTACTTCTGTGGTTTATGTTTGCCACCATAACGAGGTCAAACTGTACCTGCAACATTTCTTAATAGAAAAGCCAATTTGTAATATTTAGATACAACTCTCTTAGAAATCGCTCCTAATTTCTATCTCTCCACGATCATGGCTGAAGAGACAGGAGCTTGAAGTCTATCTCTCTACTTGGCTGTGAGGTCTAGAACCCATTGATAAGAATCCGCCACGTCTTAAAGCGTTTATGAGAAGTTCGATTGCAAGCACCTCCTGACTTCCATACCGTCTGTACCTAAACAGATGAGTTGGAATGACTTCTGCATTTTCTCACTTACATCTGTCACGCGTTGGAATTGCTTTGATTCTGAAACCCCTCAAATGATAGAGGGCTGTCTCTCTATAGGTCCGCTACCTTGTCTAGGACGATGGCAAGCTCATTCATGAGCCTGTTGCAAGGGTGGTTCCATCCATACCTTGCTGCACCCATTTCTAGGTGACACCATGAACCGTATTTCTTCAGTGCTAACGACTTTGGGCCTAGCTGCCACTCTAATTGGTATGCCCTCGGTCGTTCAAGCTTACCCCACGACTGCAATCACCGCTCCCATGGGGTCTGTCGATGCTTATAACGAAGGCGTGTACCAAGCTCAGCAAGGCAACTACTCTAAGGCGATCGCTAACTGGAGTCAAGCGATCGCGTTCAATCCGCAATTCCCTGAAGCTCACTACAACCGGGGGCTTGCTCACTTAATGTTGGGCGATGCGTCAGCAGCGATCGCAGATTTTGACCGCACCCTAGAGATTAACCCCCAGGACGGAGATGCTTACAACAACCGGGGTCTAGCGCATCAAGCGCTGGGTAATGAGTCTCAGGCGATTGCAGACTTCACTCAAGCCCTCCAGATAAATCCTCAGGATGCTGAAGCCTACCAGAATCGAGGCTTTGCTCGGCTGAGCTTAGGAGATAAAGCTGGAGCGATTCGGGATGCTCGGCAAGCCTCGGCTCTATTCTTAGCGCAAGGCAATCCTCAGGAAGCGCTGCGTAGCGTTTCCTCAGACACGCTTTAGGAGAGTGAGGGGGATGGCTCTAGCTTTTCCCCTTTCAGTCAGGATTAACTTTTGCTAAATCTCGAAGTTGAAGCCTTTTTCCCTGAGTTGGTGATATTTGGCTGCATCGAACTGATAGAGTCGGGCGGCTCGATGCGCAACATCGGTTTGAGTTTCGTCTAGTTCAACCAAGAGATTCATCTTTAGAAGCTTCTTGCGAAAGTTGCGTTTATCGAGCCGCACGCCCAACACAGTTTCGTAAAGAGTTTGAAGTTGGGAGAGAGTGAATTTTTGGGGAAGTAATTCAAAGCCGATCGGCTCATAGCGAACTTTGCCTTTGAGTCGAGCGATCGCTATATCAACAATTTGCGCATGGTCAAAGGCCAGCGAAGGGAGATGGGAGATCGAAAACCAGGCTGCTTCGCTGGCATCGGTCGTGGCTTCGAGAGCATGCTCTCTGAGATTAACTAAGGCATAGTAAGCAACGGTGACAACGCGCTCACGGGGATCGCGATCGATCGCCCCAAATGTATATAACTGCTCTAGAAATACATCTTGTAGTCCTGTTTCTTCCTGTAGCTCTCGACGAGCCGCCGTATCAATGGATTCGTCAATTCGGACAAAACCGCCGGGAAGTGCCCATTGCTCCTGAAAGGGAGGTAGGTTGCGTCGGATCAGCATTACTTGCAGGTTATTCGGCTCATCCAGCCCAAATATTACGCAGTCTATAGCCAAGTTGGGGCGGGAATATGAGTACAGGTAGGTCATAGATTGACATTGTGTATTTTTGACATTAAGCTTGTTGTTATAGGTACACTATCCCATAGTAGAGACCCAAATTAAATTAGTGGGTGGCTTGGAATGACAACTCAAACACAACTGCCGATTCCTCCCCACTTTGCTACTCAGCGCGTCGGTGAGGTGTGGCGCGTTCCTTATCAAGAGCGAGCAGTGCAGGCGAAAGCATGGGCTAAGCAGCAGGGGTTACAACCAGCCGCCAAAGATCAGACACGCATTTGCTTAATGGCGATCGATGTACAAAATACCTTCTGTATCCCTGATTTTGAACTGTTTGTGGGCGGGCGATCGGGCAATGGGGCTGTGGAAGACAACGGGCGATTGTGCGAATTCATCTATCGCAATTTGGACGTGATCACCGAGATTGCGCCAACCATGGACACCCACACAGCGATGCAGATTTTTCATCCTAGCTTTTGGGTGAATGGTGCTGGAGATCATCCCGCTCCCATGACCATGATTTCTTTATCGGAAGTGCAGCAGGGTATTTGGCAGGTAAATCCTGCGATCGCCTACAGCCTCACTCAAGGCAACTACATGCTGCTAGAACGCTTTGCCTTGCACTATACCCAGCGCCTCAGCGACAACGGCAAATATCCTCTGACCATTTGGCCTTATCACGCCATGCTGGGCGGTATTGGACATGCGCTGGTTTCTGCTGTAGAGGAAGCCTGCTTCTTTCACGCGATCGCCCGTAACAGTCAAACTAATTTTGAGATCAAAGGGGGAAATCCCTTAACCGAGAACTATTCAGTGCTGCGTCCTGAAGTACTTGATAACCCTGACGGTCACCCGATTGCCCAGAAGAACACCCACTTGATTCAAAAACTACTGGAGTTTGATGCGGTAATCATTGCTGGACAGGCCAAAAGCCATTGTGTAGCCTGGACAGTTGATGATTTGCTCAGCGAAATCCAGACCCAAGACCCCAGTCTGGCTAAAAAGGTTTATCTGCTGGAGGATTGCACTTCGCCGGTTGTAGTTCCTGGGGTTGTTGATTTCACGGAGCAAGCGAATGCTGCGTTTCAACGCTTTGCCGACGCAGGCATGCATGTAGTGAAATCTACAGATCCGATCGCGCTCAGGCGCCAAAATTAGCAGAATGAGAGGCGATCGCTCCCCTGATTACTAAGACGACATTACTGAGGCTCTACTAGGCGTTTGAGGCGCAGGTAGGCTTCCTCAGGGGTGAGGGGTTCTGATTCCGTTTCATTGGGAATGTAAAACTGGCGGCTATCGGGAAAATGACGCACCACGAAGCTGGGAATTAAGCCTAACTTCATGGCTTCATAGCCTAATTGCTCTGCTGTTTCGGCTAGGGTAAATTCGTCGTGGAAGTGGCGCTCAGTCATGATGAATCCTAACTCCTACAAACCACAGCAGTAGTCTTTGGTAGACTTTACCACATTAGATTTGTGGGTTTCTGTTGGTTAGGCTTTACCCAGCTACCTAGAAGGTTAGTTGAGGCTTGTGAAATTGGATTCGCTCTCCCTTCCGCTGGTCTAAGAAGGTTGTAAGAAATGGCGTCTATGCCAAACGGACTCTGTCTTAGGGCAGTTTGGCCTGTGAGATAAATGAAGTAGAAATTAGGATGATAAATCTCGTGAAAACTGTGTTCTATGAAATCAATGACTAAAGTCTTTTCTATAGTTGGACGCTGGACAGCTACTATTCTATTTTGTGCATCAGCGATCGCTTTCGTTTGGCAAGGTGCGTTCTTCTCGAACACGAGCGCAATGGCCGCTCCTGCTGCCACCTTAATCGCGACATCCGATACAGGTGAGCAAGTTAAGAAAGAAAACAAGAGTTTTGTGAAAGATGCGGCAGAGAAAGTGAAAGAAACTGCCAACAAAAATGCGAGTCGGGTTGAGGACGCAACTGATGGTAGCGCCAACCCGATCCAGCGCAAGGCTCAGAGAGATGTAGCTCGCATTGAGAAAAGAGCCGATGAAGATGCAGCTCGGACTCAAAAGGCGATCGACAACAACGTGAATGCAGTTGAACGTGCGGTTGACAGCATCAAAGGTGTCTTCGGTAAGTAGACAATAAATAGCAACTTCTTGATTAGAGAGCGATGGAGAACTGAGTCTAACTAGTTCTCCATCGCTTTTTTAATGGTCAGCTATGCAGCGCGGGCTTTGAAGCTGAGAATGGCACCGAATTAGAGAATGGCAGCGATCGCCCTTGTGCAATCTCTGGGTGACGTAGGCAGGATAATAACAACGGTTTGTAGCTATTCCAAGTCGTAGCTTCATCTGGCAAACTCCAGACGGTAGCTTTTAGTACAACGAGCGATGAAGCGTGGGCGGTATACCAATACACGAAGCCTTAATGTGCTTTCCATCGTTTCTGTTGGGTTGGGCGAACAAGTATGTCTACGCTGGATAGGGCTATTTCTGCATCTGTGCCGCCGGATGCTTCTGAGCATGCGGAAGCCTGGCACGTAAAACCAAGTCCAATTTTGTCAGTACGAGAGTTGCTGGAGTTGAATGAGCGATCGGATCGCCAAGGCTGGCAGCAATTAAGCAGACATCTAACAGTAATGGTGGCTAGCGGTGCTATCTGGGGTTTGAGTTGGGCGCACTGGTGGATAGCAATTCCAGCATTGGTGGTTTACGGTTTTAGTCTGGCATCGATGTTTGCACCTATGCATGAGTGTGCGCATCGGACGGCATTTGTTAGTCACCCGGTGAATGATGCAGTGGCATGGCTAGCCGGGGTGTTGTCGTTCTACAACAGCACATTCTATCGGCGCTATCACAAGTGGCATCATCGCTATACTCAAATCCCTGGAAAAGATCCGGAGTTGGAGGATATCCCACCGACCAACTGGATGAACTACCTCTGGCAGATGAGTGGCATTCCCTGGTGGATGGGGAAGGGACGGAGACATATTCAGACTGCGCTCGGACAGTTTGAGGGATGTCCGTATATTTCTGAAACAGCGCGAGGAGAAGTGACGCGATCGATTCGGTGGCAGTTGGCCGTCTATGGCGGCGCGATCGCCCTTTCCATCGCTGTTCAACAACCCTGGTTCTTCATCTACTGGCTGTTGCCACTGGTGGTAGGACAACCAATCTTGCGCTTCGTTTTGCTGGCAGAGCACACAGGTTGCACCCAGGATGGCAATTCTCTGAGTAATACACGCACCACGCTGACAATGTGGCCGATGCGATTGTTGATGTGGAATATGCCGTTCCATGCGGAGCATCATCTCTACGCATCGATCCCCTTTCATGCTTTACCTAAAGCCCACGAAAAGTTAGCAGGGCAGTTCACTGAAGTAAGACCGGGATATGTGGCAGCCAACCGCCACATTGCTGCTCGGTTTGATGAGGCTGCCTGAGTAGTTGGACCAGATGCTAGACGGCGGAGCACTGTTTTGCTCCAGTGCTAACCCTCTTTTTAGGAAAACCCCACATGACTCCAGCTCTGTCTGAAATCGCCCGTGAGCGAGGTATCCGCTTTTTTTTGATCTCGTTTACCGATCTGTTTGGGACGCAACGAGCGAAGCTGGTACCGACAGCGGCGATCGATGCAATGGCAACTAGTGGTGCGGGATTTGCGGGGTTTGCCACTTGGCTGGATATGACGCCTGCTGACCCAGATATGTTTGCCCTGCCTGACACCAGCAGCCTGTTTCAATTACCCTGGAAACCGGATGTAGCCTGGATGCCCGCAGATCTGGTGACACCCAAAGGGATATCGATTCAGCAAACTCCCCGTCTGGTGCTGAAGCGAGTGCTGCAACAGGCGCAGGATATAGGCTACAGCGTCAAGACAGGAGTAGAATGCGAATATTTTTTGTTGTCAGCCGATGGAGAAACGTTATCGGATGCGTGCGATCGCCAGATCAAACCCTGTTATGACCAGCAAGCCCTGATGCGGCGATTTGATGTGATTGCTGAGATTTGCGATGCCATGCTCACTCTAGGGTGGGGAGCTTATCAAAACGATCACGAAGATGCCAACGGGCAGTTTGAAATGAACTGGACCTATGCTGATGCACTCGTGACTGCCGATCGCCATGCTTTCTTTAAGTACATGGTGAAGGCGATCGCGGAAAAGCATGGACTCCGCGCCACTTTCATGCCCAAACCCTTCGCCCATCTCACCGGGAACGGTTGCCATACCCACTTATCCGTTTGGGATGCGGTAGGCACTACCAACCTGTTTCATGATCCCGATGGAGAACTAGGGTTGTCATCCTTGGCCTACCACTTCATCGGTGGGGTTCTCCGTGCCGCCCCTGCTCTCTGCGCCTTCACCAACCCCACGATCAATTCCTACAAACGCATCAACGCCCCTGCTACCCTCTCTGGGGCAACTTGGTCACCCAATACGATCAGTTACAGCGGTAACAACCGGACACATGCCATCCGCATCCCCGAACCTGGACGCTTTGAGCTACGTCTAGCTGATGGAGCTGCCAACCCCTATCTGTTACCCGCCGCCCTCATTGCCGCAGGGTTAGATGGAATGGTGCAAAAACGAGATCCGGGTCCCCGCTATGACAACAACAATTACACCCAACCCCTCCCTCCAGACACGGCGAAATCTTTTCCTGACAACCTTCTTGATGCCCTACGCCAGTTAGAAAATAACTCGACCTTGCACGAATCACTAGGAACAGAGTTTGTGCAGTCTTATTTGAAGCTGAAGCATCAAGAATGGCGCGACTACAGCACCCAAATTACTCCCTGGGAGCGAGAAACTACTCTAGATTGCTAAACTTCGACGGGTGCAGCCAAGGATGAGATGTGAATTATGTCACTTCCATCGTTAATAATTTCAAGGCGTTGAATCCTCCGGAAGAACCAAGCCAGTAAGCTTGAAACGGCTTAGGGTGGATATAGAGTTGCAGTCCTCCCTAGGAGCACCCGAAAAACAAAGACTAGTTCTTTGAGACCAATATTTTTTAACTGTGCTACGGCTGCGCTACTGCCCTCACTCGGAGGCTTGGCGATCGCAATGAGTAAAAACCACGCCTTATTTTTTAACTGGCCTGCTCACTGGACGAGACGACGGTTTGTGCGATTTGGGATCGTGGGGTGCGCTTTACCGATCGCGGTCTCTCAAGTAACGCGTTGTGAAAATCAGAATTTATCAGTTATGGGAACTTCAAAGCAAATCGATTCAGCCGCTACAGGCCAACTACGGTCTCGACCAGAACAGCCTACAGTATTTGGAAAATCTGGGCTGCATCCTCTCCAGTTAAGTGAAAAAAGAGACGGTTTCCTTTATGTGCCTGCTAGCTATCGCGCCGATCGCCCTGCTCCTTTAGTGGTGATGCTACATGGTGCTGGAGGAGATGCTGAGGGAGCGCTGACTATCCTTCAGCAAATCGTTGATTCAGTCGGAGCCATTGTATTGGCAGTTGACTCGCGGCGGCAAACTTGGGATGTGATTATGGGTCAATATGGGCCAGATATTGCCTTTATTGATCAAGCGTTGACTCAAACCTTTAGCCGCTATGCCATCGACCCTCAGCGAGTTGGAGTAGCTGGGTTTTCCGATGGCGCTTCTTACGCCCTCTCTCTAGGCATCATGAATGGGGATCTATTCACCCATGTCCTCGCTTTCTCACCGGGATTTATGGCTCCGATTCGGCAAGCAGGCGATCCACATATCTTCGTCTCTCACGGAACCCAAGATAAAGTTCTCCCAATTGATCGTTGTAGCCGCAAACTGGTGCCGCAACTAAAAGGAGCTGATTACAACGTCCTGTATCAAGAATTTGAGGGACCGCATACAGTCCCAACGGCGATCGCCCGAGGAGCCTTGGAGTGGTTTATTCAAACCGACCCAATCCAAACAAATTCCAACCAAAGCTAAGCCCTTCCGGATGCAGTAAGGCGATCGCTGGAAGGGCTTAGGAGCTGCAAAAAAGTAGTAGAAATTTTATGGCAGCAATGCTGAGCGGGAGCTGGCTATTCCCTCAGCTTGAATGGTTGAGAAGGCCGCTTCACCCAAAATTCGATGCGCTGCTGTGGTAGGGTGAATGCCATCCCAAAACAAAAACTGATTAGGATTGCCACAAGCATTAGAACCTGCTAAACATCCACCAGTGACATTGGTAAAGCCAAACTTGGTTGGATTGCTGATGGCTTCTCGGTAAAGCGTGTTGGCATCTAGAGTCGCAATCTGTAAATCGGGATGCTGCTGAGTCAGCACTTTGAGCGATCGCCGTAAGCCTTGATTGTGGGTTTGGCTCAAGGCACTGAGAGTCTTAGCTTGGCCTCCATTCCGGGTAGAAGGAAGCTGCCCCAAGTCTGGTAGATTTGCCACTAAGATCTTTCTCGCTCCCACTTTGTTCAGCGATGCGATCGCCTGAGTAATATTCTGGATCGGGCCATTGGTGTTGCTGACTCCTTGCAAGTAGTCATTTGCCCCTGCCCACAACACATACAGAGCTTGAGAATCTGCTTTTGAATGGGTTTGGGTAAATGAGTTGACTTGGCTGAGCAGCCCCGGAACTAAACTGCTGCGATCGCTGCTAGTTGTGGCCCCACCATAGGCGAAGTTGCTCGTCTGCGCATTAGATAAAGAGAGGCGATCGCCCAGATACTCCACCCAGACTCGACCATTTGAGTAGCGCCCTTGGTAATACGTGGGACGAGGCGGATACATCCCTCCCGTTGCCCGAAACACAGTGCCTACATCTGAAAGGCTGTCTCCAAACACATAGAGCTGATTAATGGGAGTGGAACCTTGAGTGGATAGTGTCAGTGCAACCATAAAACCCAAAAACGCCAGAATTACTGCTAAAAGTCCTTTTTTTATCACGTTCAAAATCTTCCTATTCAAACCTTCTGCTCAGGAGAGCTAGGTTGGATTACCCAAATGGGAGCCTGTAAGCATCCTGGAATCGCCCTTGACACTTGCTCTACTCTAGCCATTCCGCTAGTAAGTGCGGAGGAGATAAACCGTACTAAATGGAGAGGATTGTTCTACCCTGTAGCACTACAGCTAATACCAATTCCTAAGCGGTGACTTACTAACAGACTTCCGGTCCAATATTCATGCAGAGTCTCAGAGACGTTTACAGGCGGTGCTGCCCCAGTCACCCGTAAAAGGAAGATTGAGGGAGAAATCTACTTGAAACAGTATCTATCTGACAAAGATGGCTCAGTTTAGATCTAGCTCTCTGGTTGAGCTGGGCGATCGCGGTTAAATCTTCAAAGCCATCTCAGCTCGATGTCTTGCTATCCAGGCCCAAGCCCATTGAAAAGTTATGCCTGCTCGTTGGGCGGCTTGTTCGTCTTCGGGACGATCGCCCACATACAAGCAGTTTTCTGGTAAGTGATTGTGTCTGACCATCGCCAACTTCAGCATGCCAGGGCTAGGTTTGCGATACTGGCGGAACCATTTCGTTATGCTGTGGTTGTGGACATTGTGGCGAGTCACGCGGAAGCACTTTCTGCCTTCAAAATCAGGACAGAAGTAGATTTCTTTTAGTTGAGGAATGAGCTGTAGGGTATATTGCTGTTCTTGAATGCATTGCTTGATGGATTTGTGCCCAGCCGCAACACCGCCTTGGTTGGTGATGCCTACGATGAGCCAATCTGCGGGATAGCTCTGGATCGCTAGATCTGCCCCAGCAATGATCTGTTGGTCTTGCGGGTGCTGCAAATATAGCTGTCCATCTAGGGGTTCGCGGATGGTGCCGTCGAGGTCGAGAAGAAGAAGGCTCATAATAAGAAAACTGCGATCGCCGAAACACTTAGACCAACCACAAGCTCAATTGCTGTCAGCCCTACTTTCCATACTGATAATTTGCTCAGCACAATTCATCAGCCCTAAGGAGAGATCGCGCTTGGTAGCTAAGCCTACAGGCTCTATCACTACCTGAATAGAGGCCAATCGCTCAGGGTACAGTTTGGGCTAACTAATCAGGCTTGGCGTACTGCTCAATATAGCGATCGCCCAATTGTTGACCCTGAGTAACCTGTGGAGTAACTTGTGGCTGGCCTAATTCGGATGACCGTTTTACAGTGGCTTAGGCAAAGGGGGTCAATTTTTTCTTCAGCCAAATATCGGCTCTGGCATGGAGATAGCAAGGATCAGGATGTAGGGTAATGGCTCGATCATAGGCAGCAAGGGCCGAGCCATACGCTCCCATCTCTACCAACAACAGACCTCGGTTGAACCAGGCTTGGTGATATAGCGGATTTATGAACGTGGCTTTGTCATAGCAAGCTAGGGCTTCTGCTTGTCGCCGTAGGGCACTGTAAGCATTACCTTGGTAGTTCCAAGTTTGGCAGTTATTCGGCTCTAGGCTTAAAGCAATATCAAACGCTGCGATCGCCGCTGGGTATTGCTCAGCCGCACAAAGATCGCAGCCTTGCGCTTGCCACTGTACCGCAGAGTTAATCTCTAGTTCTGCTTCTGCTGAAGTCATGCGATCGCCCACTCAATTCAATCCGTTCTCCTCCATTATGCCGAATATGCAGAACGGCAGCGCCAATCAACCAGATCGGTCCAGATCGGTGCAGATCGATTCCTGATAGGATGGTTCAGGTGATCCAGTCTTGAGACAATCTCCACCCCTTCGGCCTTGCAAGCGAACCTGTAAATGTCACTCTCTCAGATCCTGCCGTTGTCAACTTGTCCGGGACTTAGCTTAACAGCCCTAGCTCCCATGCAGGATGTGACCGATTTACACTTCATGAGCGTGCTGGCTCACTATGGCTGTCCCGATTACTTTTTTACCGAGTACTTTCGCGTTCATCCTAGTTCTACGCTCAATAAAAAGATTCTGCGATCGATTACAGAAAACACGACGGGTCGCCCAGTCTTCGCGCAGCTGATTGGGGAGAGCATTCCTGACTTAGTACGCATAGCCCGCGAGTTAAGCCACTATCCGGTTGCAGGCATCGACCTTAACTTGGGTTGTCCAGCTCCCAGAGTTTATCGCAAGAACGTTGGTGGCGGGTTGTTGCGTGACCCAGAACAGGTGAAACGAATTCTGAGCGAGTTACGGGAAGCTGTGGCAGGGCGGCTGACTGTCAAAATGCGGCTTGGCTTCGACAACACAGACCACTTCGATCGCCTCCTCGACCTGATCAATTTATGCGACATCAACTTATTGAGCCTGCATGGTCGTACGGTGAAGGAGAAGTATCATAGCGCTGTGCACTACGACCTGATTGCCCACGCCGTCCAACGAGTTAGGTGCCCAGTGTTAGCCAACGGTAATGTGACCTCCGCCACCTCTGCCCTATCTATTTTAGAGATGACAGGAGCCGCAGGAGTGATGATTGGTCGGGCTGCTATTCGTAACCCCTGGATTTTTCAGCAAATCCGCCAAGCCTTGAACGGTCAGCCTGTTTCTGGCGTTCCTCTCAGTGCCGTTCACGATTACATTGAGCGCTTGCGCCAAACCCAAACCGCGTCAATGGTGCCAGAGCGGGCGCGGGTCAGCCACATGAAGATGTATCTCAACTTTATTGCTCAAAGTGTTGATGTTGCGGGAGCCTTCTTAAGGGAGATGCGCCAAGCTCGGACGGAAACGGAACTCTTGGCAGTCTGCGCTCGCCATTTATTAAGCAACCCAGAGACAGAATTCGCTTTGGAGCCATATCCGGGGCTGGTCGCTCGTCCCACTTGTGAAACTCCCCAAGATTGCTGTGCTTGATACTTTACCTTTGATACTTTATCTACTGATCTCAACATCTTATGAATTTCTGGCAACAGATGACTTCATGGCTCGGTACCGATGTCCGCGATCGCCATTTTCATCGCTTTAATGGTTGGTCTTTAAAAGATCGTGATCCTGAAGCGATCAAAGCTTGGATGCCGATCTGGGAATGGTTCTATCGTTACTACTTCCGGGTAGAAACAGAAGGGTGGCAGCACATGCCAGCTAGCGGCAAGGTGTTGATTGTGGGCTCCCATAATGGAGGCTTGGCGTCACCTGATACCTCAATGGTCATGCTCGATTGGTTTCGGCGATTTGGCACTGAGCGTCCCGCCTATGCTCTGATGCATCCGACCGCTTGGCAAACTCCTATCTTTGCGGTTCCAGGGGCGCAGGTGGGAGCGATTCAGGCTCATCCGAAAATGGCGATCGCGGCCTTGCAAGCCGATGCGGCTCTACTGGTCTATCCGGGAGGTGCCCAAGATATGTTTCGTCCATATAGCTTGCGCCATCGCATTCACCTGGCAGGACACCGAGGATTTATTAAGCTGGCCTTGCGAGAGTCAGCGCCGATTGTGCCTGTGGTTTCTCATGGGGCGCATGAAACGCTGATGGTTTTAGGCGACTTTTATGAACAGATGCAGCAATTTCATCAGTGGGGATTTCCTTGGCGACTGGATGGCAACACTGGGGTATTTCCTATCTACTTGGGGCTGCCTTGGGGAGTGGGAATCGGTCCGTTGCCTAACTTCCCTCTGCCAGTGCCAATTCAAACCCGTGTCTGTGCGCCAGTCGTCTTTGAGCGTTATGGACGAGTCGCTGCCTGCGATCGCGCTTATGTCGATGCCTGCTACGAACAAGTACGAGCCCACATGCAAAGCGAATTGGATGATTTAGTTGCAAAGCGCCAAGATCAGCCATGATTTAACCTGTTTTACCCCAGGGTGTAACGTAGGAAATTAGAACAACTCACTGAAAAACATCGTTGATTAGCGCTTCTCTGAATCAGAGGTCAGAAATGTCAATGTCTACTAGGAGATCAGGACTATCTCAACTATTGAGCCAGGTATTTAGCAGAAAGATCAAAAACAGGGAGATCAAAACTTCCAAAACCTTTCCTAGAAGTTTGGTGCTCCTCCCAGTGGTACTCTTTGCTTGCACTGCCCCCAGAGCTGAGCAACCTCAGCGTCCAGAGACAAGCACTGCTGTAGCGACAAAACAACCTGTTGAGTTGGTTGGGAATTCTTCAATCGCCAGTCACAAACAGAAAGCAACCTATTCTCTCGTAATTCACCGCAGCGATAAGCGCCTGGAAGTACTCAACAGTCAGGGCGATCGCCTGTACGAAGCCCCGATCGGGATTGGGCAGGGTGGCATGAAGGAGAAACAGGACATGGCTGACCTAGTAACGCCGACGGGTGAGATGACAGTAGACCTAATTCTCTACAAAAAATCTGCTTACAACCAAATCGCGAGCCAGAATGTGCAGCGTTTCGCTCAAAATCCGCAATTTCGTCCCCTGGTGATTCAACCGCAAGGTTTGGTTCAGCTATTCCAGAACATGAGTCGGCTTGACTTTGATGGCAATGGTAGCCCAGACAAAGCCTATGGCGACGGGTATATCGGACTCACCTCAGAAACCACAATTACAGGCCCTAAGATGAGCACGTTTGCTTCAACGCCGTACTGGTTTTCGATCGCGCTGCATGGAACTCCTAATCCCAAGAATATTGGCCAAGCGAATTCTGGGGGTTGCGTGCATCTGGCCCCCGATACCTTGAAACAGTTGATTGAGCAAAAATGGGTCCAGCTCGGCACCGCCGTTAAAATTGTGGATTAAGCTAGGATGCTAAATCCGCAATTGTGGGAGCAATGTAACCTACCTCCCGATATAGGCACTGCCATGTGAACACCCATAACATTGAGCTTCAGTCGTATTTCAGGTAAGGCATATGTCATCTCAATTGAGCAGTAAGCCAGAAAAACTTGAGGCCAAGCAAAGTACATTGTTTGATCGCACCTTTCGAGACAGTGAAGGCAAGATCGTGATTGCTCAGATGCCCAATCTCCCCCTCCTGGTTGGGTTGACAGCAACTGTTCTGCAATCCGTGCTTCCTAGTGGCAAAATCCAGACCGCATTCGATTTAGTCGCGTTTGGTGCTTTGTTTACTTGGGCCTGGCAGGAACTGTTTGAGGGAGTTAACTACTTTCGTCGATCGCTTGGCTTGATTGTATTGTTGAGTATGCTGATGCTGGGACTTAACCTCGGTAGAGTGTGAATCCTGCCAGGAAGCTCACGCCGTGAGAAGTCTCGTTAGGTGTTGAGTCATTTTGGCGAAAAGCTGTATATCCAGTTGGCCTCTGTTACAGCGCATCAATCCGATGCAGTGACTCCATCAACTCCTCAATCTCCTCATCACTAGAGCATTGCTGCACCTGAGATTTGAACCACTCTAACTCTTCTGGTTCTGTGCTTGGCCCTTGGTACACTAGCAGTGTGCCTGCCACTCGTGCCAAGGTGAGGGGTTCATGAGGCACATGATTCAGCAGGGCATTAGCGTCTTCATATAGCTGTTCTGCTGCCACCTCGTTCAGCGGTTTCCCCATCTGTGACGCAATTTCCTGCAAGCTTTGCTGAATCGATCGCTGAAGATCTGGGGGGAAAGAATAGTTCATGGTGTCTGGGTAAAGGATTTAAATGCTTTAGGATTCATTTTCTCTCTCGCCACCCTTCTAATCAGGCATTTCCTCAATGCTGCGTGGTTCACCCTTCGGCTGCTGATTCATCTCATGACGGTAACGACTGGAGGCTTCGTACACCTGCCTCCGGACTCGCTGGATTGAACCAAGTGGTCGATGCTCTGCAATGCAGTGCCAGGCGTTGAACGATAGCACTTCATCCACATAAACACGCCGCGCGGGGCTAAACGCCTCCTGCACTGGAATTGTGAGCTTGGCGATCGCCTGATAGGGACTTTCCTGCTCGGACCACGGAATCGAGGCATCTTCGATCGGCATCGTCTCCAAATTGGTGCAAAGCTGAGCACGCAGTTCATACTCGGCAGGTTGCTGACGGAAGAAATCGACAATCAGATCGCGCAGAACTGAAGAATCATTGGTTTCGACCGTTTTGCCCACGAGTGGCTGAAGACTATCTGAGATGGGAACAGCGCTAATTTTGGCAATATAGTCTCCATAACGCAAGGCAGCAGTCGTATAGTAGGTCTCTCCCAGAATGTGGGTTTCTGGCACCGTGATCCCCAACGCAGTCGGGTAGAGGTCTATTCCTACCTTTTTGGTGACGGCATTCACAGTGCGTAGGGCAGTGGTCAGAAGTTGTTGCGCCTCCTCAGGGGCACGGACCACAACCTTTTCTTGAAGTAATTGCTCATTGAGGTAGCGAGCGACATTTCCCGATGGAAAAACCGGGCGGTTGATCATCAAAAAATCTTGGGTCAGTGCGTCTGGTTCAGAGCTAAATAGCTTAGAACCTTCTACGCCGATGACCTTAATGGCCATCCCCCGAAACGCAGACATGCCATCGGGCATGATGTCACCGGGAGAGGTTGAGAAGCGAATCATTACAGGATAGGTTCGCGGTTCACGGAACAAGCCCTGCGCTAGCGGTGTAGGCAGGTTGTCATATATCGTCAGTTCCCCTTTGAGCCCACCGTGTCCTTTGGCATGGGCACCGCGCATGGCATGGCGATGTTTGTCAAACACCCTTTGCCCCATGCGGCCAACCGAGTCTAAGGTTTCGTGAATGAGCTTGTCTTCGTCGGGTTGTTTGACTTCTACATCGTCCGAGTAGCGAACGTATTGTTCTCTGGGGCTGGGCATTAAGGTTCCTGGTCAGGTTGAGGGGATTATTCTAGACAGTCGTAGTTTAACAATCTGAAATGGAGTCTGCCTTCAAACAGATTGAATCAAGTAGCTTGAATCAAGCTAGAAATTACTTCAATCAATTTTTTGGGTTCGATTGGTTTGGAGACATGCTGTTGAAACCCAGCTTGTAGTGCTTGTTGCTGGTTGAAGTCTCCAGCGTAAGCAGTCAGGGCGATCGCTGCAACTTGCCCACCTTGCTCTGGCGACAACGCTCTTACCTGTTGCATCAGCATGTAGCCATTCATATCTGGCATCCCGATGTCACTCAGCAGCACATTTGGCCTAGAGTGGATGAGCATGGTCAAGGCTTCAGCAGCAGTCGTTGCGATCAGCACAGTGGCTCCAGCTTCCTTCAACACAAAGGCCACGAATTCTCGTGAATCCGGTTCATCATCCACCACTAAAACCTGAACCCCATGCAAATCGTAGTCAGATTCTGGCGATTGACGGCTCTGAGTAGCGATCGCCTGTGTGGGCATCAGTGGAAGTCTGACGGTAAAGGTAGCACCCATGCCAACCCCTGGGCTTTCAACTCCGACCGTGCCTCCGTGTAGTTCGACCAAGTGCCGCACGATCGCTAACCCTAATCCCAGCCCGCCAAACTTTCGTGTTGTAGTGGCATCAGCTTGCCGAAAGCTGTCAAACACATAGGGCAGGAAGTCAGGGACAATTCCCTGTCCAGTATCACCGACTGTAATGTAAGCGTATGAGTCTAAGCGCTCTAGCCGAATCCTGACTTGCCCTCCGTTTGGCGTGAACTTTACCGCATTGGAGAGCAGATTCCAAACCACTTGCTGCAACCGAGTAGAATCTCCAGAAACCAATCCCACATCTGGGTCAAGGTTGCTCTCAATTTGGATTGACTTCGCTTCTGCCGCTAGCCGTACCGTTTCCATCGCCGCTCGAATGATGAAGATCAGATTAATCGCGCTAACTTCAAGGTTGAGCTTGCCTTGGAGAATCCGGGAAACATCGAGCAAATCTTCAATCAATTCCGATTGCAGTTGGGCATTGCGTTCGATGGTCTTCAACGCCTGTTGGGTTCTGGCTGCGTCTAGCTTGCCGTTCTGCAAGAGCCTTGACCAACCCAAAATTGGGTTAAGGGGCGATCGCAATTCATGGGAGAGTACTGCCAAAAACTCATCTTTGAGCCGATTCGCGCGATCGGCTTCGACTCGGGCAGCTTGCTCACGGGTCAGGAGGTGTTCGCGTTCTGCCTCAATATGTTTTTGCTCAGTGATATTGAGTACAGTGCCAATAAAGCGTTGTGGCTGGTCGGCAGCATCAAAGTAAACTTGTCCTTTTGCCGTAATCCACCGTTCAACCCCATCTTGAATCCCGATCGTGCGATATTCTACGCTATACTTGCCGCCCCTGGCTGGGTTCAAAACTTGTTGCACTACTTTTTCTAATCGTTCGCGATCATCAGGGTGTAGACCTGCAAAAAAGCTCTCAATGCTGCTCTCCGCTTCTGGGGGTAAGCCAAACATGGCTTTGCAACCTTCATCCCAAATCAGTTGATTAGTGATCAAATCCCAGTCCCAGGTCCCTAACTGAGCAGATTCGATCGCCATGCGGAAGCGGTTTTCACTGTCGCGTAAGGCTGCTTCGGTGCGGGCCCGATCGACTGCTGCCCAAGTCCGCTCGGCGACTTCTTCTACTAAAGCCACTTCGTCTGGTGTCCAGTCTCGCGGTCCAGCCATGTGGACTGCTAATACCGCTACAAATTCGTCACCCTTGACCAGCGGTATGCCGATGTAGGCTCCAATCTGGATCGCAGCGTAGGCTGACCGTTGGGCTGGGGATAGGTTGGGATCGGTTGCCACATTGGGCATGTACACCGTACGACCCGCACGGAACGCCGCAAGCAGCTTGGGTCCAAATGAATCAATGGGATAGCCGCCAGCGATCGCGTCGGCACCGTTGACGTAGTCACGCTCAACCACGTAATCAGCACCGCAAACCTCGAAGTAGGCCACGCGGTTCGCACCGAGATATTCACCCAGCACTCGGCTAGCTGTAGCCTGAATCTCCACTGGGTCAGCAAGTGGGCGTAGGGTATCGGTCAGAGCAACCCGGAAGGCATCAAACTCGGCAGCACGCCGTGAAACTTCTTCTGCTCGTTTGCGTTCACTAATGTCATTGAACAGAACTGCCACTTTGCGCTCGTGCGGCTCACCGACCCGGAAGGCGTAAATATCAAAAAAACGTCCTAGCGCCTCAGCAGAGTTCTCAAAGCGTATCGCTACACCTGTTAGCGCAATTTTGCCGTAAACCTCCAACCAGTATGCGTCATGCTCTGGGACTAATTCGCGCATTGTTTTGCCAATCGCATCCACCAGTCCCGTGTGTTTCTCAAACAGCGGGTTAGCTTCCAGGAAGCGGTAATCGTCTGCTTTTCCGATTTCATCAAACAAAACTTCGATCAAGCAAAAGCCTTCGTCGATCGACTCAAACAGCGATCGATACTTTGCTTCCGATTCGCGCAAGGCTTTTTCTGCTTGCTGGCGTTCGTCTTCAGCGCGCACGCGATCGCTAATGTCTCGCGAGATGCACAACAGCCTTTCAACTTGCCCATTTGCTCCCCGAATAGGGCTAATCTTGTTATCCCACCACTTAGGTTCGCCGCTCAGTGTTGGACGAAATCCTTGAAAAGTGCAAACTTTACCCGCTCTAGCCTTCACGATCGCCTGGATTGCCACAGCCTGAGTCGATCCTTGCCAGAACTCAGTCCAGGATGTATTCAGAAACGGCGTAATGTCCTGGATGCTAAGCAGCGCTTGCCCTCGCGGACTCATGAACAGAATTCGCCCCTCTAAATCCAATACCTTGATGCAGTCATCGCTACTTTCAAGAATCTGCTGATCAAAATCCTGACTTTGGCCTCGTGCCATTGTTGGCTCTACCTGTTCAGCTTCAGCGCTGCCCTGAGCGGTGTTTTGAGTGATGTTTTGAGATAAATACTTGTCAGAAGCGACAGAGCGACGAAGGCTATCAGTCATACAGTCTCCATCCTTACTCTGAAAAGTATTTGGCGAGCAAATCTTTGCCAGTTTCACCCATCTGATGCAGCAATTGTTCAATCTGCTTCAACGCGATGGGTAAGGGCTTGGTTCGCCCATTTTCCCAGCGATTGACGCTCTGAAATGAAACTCCTAGCTTCGCGGCAAACTTGACTTGGGAGAGTGCTAGCCGTTGTCGCGTTTCTCGCACGAGATCCGCTAGCTCCGATGCGGCGATCGCAGGCATAAGGCACAAACCATAAAACAGCATTCACTAGCTATACCACGTGGTATAAAAAGCTTTCTCCCTCAGAAGACACAGGAAAGACGTTGCTATCTCGTCTAAGGAACACTCGTTACAGGAATAAAGTCGAGATCGATCTTATTTTTGTAACTGTTGGCATTACTGCTTGCCGAGGAATTCCACAGTAATGAAGTAAAGGATGCCGAGGCTCTTTGGTAGAGAGCGAAGCAATTTGGGTTTACTGTTAATCAGAATTATGCGTCTGCCCCATCTGGTGTTAACAGAACTGGCATGTTCTAAGCCTCTGGAGCTTTTTTAGAGCCACCTATTTTGGTAAGCGTTGGAGATCCCACTGATGTCTGCGACCTGGACCGCTGAGCAAATCTTGGCACTAGCCCCCGATGCAAGTTCTGCTAAGAACGGCAAAGGCTTAGCGAGCATTCGCAAATGGGTTGTGTTGGGCCAAGTAGAGCTAGCAGTTTGGGGAGAATGTCAAGGCAGTGGCAAAAACCCCTATCGAACGCAGATTGACTTGAGCGAACCCGCGTTTCAGTGCAGTTGCCCCAGCCGTAAGTTTCCTTGTAAACATGGCTTAGGGCTGTTTCTGGTCTGGGCCGAGCAATCCACTGCCTTTAGTGTTGGCACGCCGCCGTCCTGGGTTGAAGAGTGGCTGAGTTCTCGCCAACAGCGTCAAGAAAAGCGCACGCAAAAACAAAAACAAGAGCAATCCAAACCGATTGATGCGGCTGCTCAGGCAAAGCGGGCTAGCGCTCGCGCGGCTAAGGTCACGGCTGGTATTCAAGATTTGCAACTATGGCTTCATGACCTAACTCGTCATGGGTTAGCGACGGTGCAACAAAATTCTTATCAGTTTTGGGACATGCCCGCAGCTCGGCTGGTAGATGCCCAAGCACCCGGATTGGCTCGACAACTGCGAGAAATGGCAAGCATTCCGTCTTCGGGGTCAGGGTGGGCAGAACGATTGCTGAGCCGTCTAGGAAAACTTCACCTGCTGCTAGAAGGGTTCCAGCGCTTGGAGTCGCTACCCGCTGAAACTCAGGCCGACATCCGGAGTTTAATTGGTTGGACCCAAACTCAAGACGAGTTATTGACAGAGGCGATCGCGACAGAGCTACCCAATGAACTTCAAAACGCAGGGCGTGATGGTTCAAAAGAGATACTGCGTGACCATTGGTTAGTCCTAGGACAACATCACACCGAAGAAGACCGTCTGCGAATTCGGCGGAGTTGGCTTTGGGGTCAAGAGAGCCAACGCAGCGCCCTATTGCTCGATTTTGCTCACGGCAAGCAGCCGATGGATGCCAGCTTGATTGCAGGCACAGTTTTGGATGCAGAATTGGTGTTTTATCCTAGCGCTTACCCGCTCCGAGCCTTGCTGAAAACTCGCCACCACGCTCCAACTCCAATGCAGGAGATGCCAGGTTATCCAACCATTGCGATCGCCTTGCAAGCTTATGCTCAGGCAATGAGCTGCAATCCCTGGCTAGAGAGGTTTCCAGTTGCGCTCCAAGCGGTAACTCCAGTCTGTGAAGGCAATCATTGGTTTGTGCAGGACTCGGAGGGACGGTTCCTCAAGCTTAGCGATCGCTTTTCTGGAAGCTGGCAATTGCTGGCCCTGAGTGGAGGGCATCCGGTAGCGCTGTTTGCCGAATGGGAAGGAGAGACGCTACTGCCGCTCAGCGTTTGGACAGAAAACAAATTCTATGTTTTGAAGGGTGATGCTCTATGACTTCGCCCTGGGAAACTCTTGTGACAGCGGCGCTTTTGGGCACAGAGCGCCAAGCGTTTACTCCGCCTGCTGAGACTGGCTTGCTGGGTGAATTGCTCTCGCGTTTAGATGCTGCCAACCCGGAAGCAGCTTTACTGGGAGCGGCGGCAGCTGTCTCTTTGCATCAACAGGTGGGGCAATTGCCCGCGATCGCTCGTAAGCCTTTACCCACGGCTTGCGACTTAGACGATCTACCCCGGTGTAGTCCTCAAGCGGGTCATCACCTGAGCCTGATGCTAAGCGGAGAGTACGCCAAAGTGTTACCAGAATGGTTAGCGGCAGTAGCGGCGGCAGGGCAGCGAGTACCAGAATTTAATTTGCCTGCTTTGCTGGATTTGGGCCAGCGCAAAACCGATTTACAAGCCGCAATTGCGCCTGTGTTAGGTAAGCGAGGTCAATGGTTAGCAGCCCAAAACCCGGATTGGAATTTTGTTACGGCGACTGAGGAGGATACAAGTTGGGAGACGGGCAACCGTGCCGCTCGAAAAGCTTTGCTGAATCGCTGGCGATCGCAAGAGCCAGAACGCGCCCGCCATGCCCTGGCAGCTACCTGGAAACAAGAAACTGCCGCCGAAAAAACAGCTTTTCTGGAAACTTTTTCAACCCAGTTGAGCTTGGCAGATGAACCTTTTCTAGAATCGGCGTTGAGCGATCGCAGCAAGGATGTGCGCCGGGTTGCCGCTGATTTGTTGTCGAGACTACCCGACTCCCGCCTCTGCCAACGAATGACAGAACGAGTCCACCGCTACATCAAGTTTGGCCCGAACCAAACCCTAGAAGTCACCCTGCCTGAAGCGCTTGATCCTGACCTGCTTCAAGATGGGATTGAGCCAAAAGTACCCTATAACTACTCGATGGGCGAAAAAGCTTGGTGGCTGTTGCAGATTGTAGCGGCCACTCCCTTAAGCGTTTGGACTTCAACCCAATGCACTCTAGAAGCGTTGGTGCAAGCTGCCGTGCAGAGTGAATGGACTCCAGTATTTTGGCAAGGCTGGAAGCAAGCGACTATTCGCCAGCGATCGCCAGCCTGGGTGCCTGCTCTGCTGGAGTTTCATCTGGCAACAACCCAAGATGTGACCTATCTCCAGGACGAAGACTTACAACAACTTATGGCGCTTTTACCTGAAGCTGAGCAAGAAGCATTGGCGCTCAATCACTTGCAGCTCAAAGGGATAGAAAATTCAGCCGCATTGCGAATGCTATATCAGGTGCGTTCAGCCTGGAGTATCCAACTAGGCCGAGCGGTGCTGGACGCGCTCTATCAATACATCACTGTCTTGGAAGCACACCCCTTATGGCACCTGCTAGAGGCTTTGAAAGAATTTGCCCTCTGGATACCTCCCTCTTTATTAACCGAAGCCATCCCCTTAGCCGCAGCCATTGAGAACCGTAGCAACTGGGCTGCCAGCACTGATCAGGGTTGTTGGTCTAGAGAAATTGAGAAATTCTTAGCGCTGCTTCAGTTCCGGCAAGATATGTTACAGGCCCTTACCCAGCAATCAAAGTGAAACCATGACAGACAGCAAGCAAACTACCAAAACCCGCACCTCGAAAAAAGCCGCAACGGTCGAAGCTAGTCCCGCGATCGCTTCAACCCAGACCACCTTATTGCGAGAGCACGCCGAGCATCAGTTCGCCCATGAACTCGATGAACTCGCCAAACAAGATACGCGCCAGCGTCCCCCCAACTGGAAGCTCTCTCCCTGGGCCGTTTCAACCTATCTACTAGGAGGTATCCTCGACAACGGGTTTGAGGTGTCTCCCAAGTACATTGGTAATCGTCGTGTGATTGAAATTGCGGTGGCAACCTTGACCACCGATCGCGCTCTGCTCCTTTATGGGGTTCCAGGAACGGCAAAATCCTGGGTTTCCGAGCATCTATCTGCCGCGATCGCAGGTGACTCAACGCTACTCATTCAAGGTACAGCGGGAACCAGTGAAGAAGCGATTCGCTACGGCTGGAACTATGCGCGGCTGTTAGCAGAAGGCCCATCCATGCAGGCCTTGGTTCCTAGCCCCATGATGCGCGCGATGGAGATAGGGCAGATTGCCAGAGTTGAGGAACTAACCCGGATTCCCTCAGATGTGCAAGATACACTGATTACGATTCTCTCGGAAAAGACGCTACCCATCCCAGAACTGAATACCGAAGCGCAGGCAACCAAGGGATTTAACGTAATTGCCACAGCTAACAATCGCGATCGCGGTGTGAATGAACTCTCTAGTGCTTTGAAGCGTCGCTTTAACACCGTGATTCTGCCCGTTCCCGATAGCGCTGAGGACGAGGTGAATATTGTGCAGCGTCGGGTGACTAGCTTAGGCCGCGCCTTGGAGTTACCCGCTGAACCACCCGCCCTCGAGGAAATCCGCCGAGTCGTCACCATCTTTCGAGAGTTACGCAATGGTGTGACTAGCGATGGCAAGACCAAACTGAAATCTCCTACAGGCACCCTGAGTACGGCGGAAGCCATCTCCGTTGTCAGCAGCGGCATGGCGTTGTCCGCCCATTTTGGAGACGGCAGCTTAAACGCTAGCGATCTGATGGCAGGTCTGGTTGGAGCTGTGATTAAAGACCCAGTGCAGGATCAGGTTGTCTGGAAGGAATATCTGGAGACAGTGGTGAAAGAAAGAGAGGGGTGGAAAGATCTCTACCGCGCCAGCCGAGAGGTGATGTAACGCGATCGCTGCTTGAGATCTCCAGAAAAACTGACCCCCTTGAGTTATGTCACCAAGTTCTAATGTTCATATTTTCGGCATTCGGCATCATGGCCCCGGTTCTGCCCGAAGTTTGTTGCAAGCGCTGCACACCCTACAACCGGATGTGATTTTGGTCGAGGGACCTCCTGATGCGGATGATGTTTTGCCGCTGTTGGCCCAGGCAGACATGAAGCCTCCGGTTGCCCTGCTAATCTATGCCCCAGATCAACCACAGCAGGCGGTTTATTACCCGTTTGCTGTTTTTTCTCCAGAATGGCAAGCCCTGCACTATGGCCTGAAACACCAGATTCCTGTCCGGTTCATGGACTTACCGCAAATGCATCAGCTAGGGGTAAGCCCGCTTGAAGAACCCGTCAGGGAACCAGGAAACAGTGACGAAAAAGAGAACATTGCCACCACCGAACCAGAGGAGCTAACCCCCGACCCAGCGATAGATCTGCAACCTGAAGGCGATCGCCCTTTTTCTCCTACAGACCCCAGTCAGGCTGTGATCTCGGATCCTCTTACCTGGTTAGCCCAAGCTGCGGGCTATAGCGATGGTGAGCGCTGGTGGGAGCACATGGTAGAACACCGTCAAAACAGCACCGATTTGTTCGCAGCCATTCTGGAGGTGATGACAGTTCTCCGTGCCGAAGTCGAGGCTGACCCAGCTTACAGTTCTAGCCTCGCTCAACGCCATCCGCTCCAGGTTGAGCGAGAAGCTAAGCGAGAAGCTTACATGCGCCAAACCATCCGGGCCGCGCAGAAGGAAGGCAAAGAGCGGATTGCTATAGTTTGTGGGGCTTGGCACGCTCCAGCCTTAGCCGAGTTGTCAAACGCAAAAGCGGATACTGCAACCCTTAAAGGACTACTCAAAACCAAAGTTCAAACCACCTGGGTTCCCTGGACTTATGGGCGACTAGCGATGAGCAGCGGTTATGGCGCAGGCATTGAATCCCCCGGTTGGTACCATCACCTTTGGCAAGCAGGTATCTCCGACAAGCCAAGCTCTGCTTCCGCCTCTCAAATCACCATCAGTTGGATGACCTGCGTCGCTCGTCTGTTGCGGCAACAAGATCTCGATGCCTCCTCTGCCAGTGTAATTGAGGCAGTACGCTTAGCCGAAGCGTTAGCAGCTTTACGCGATCGCGCTCTACCTAGCCTCATGGAACTAAATGAAGCCACGCAAACCGTACTTTGCTTTGGGGATGCGCTGCCAATGAAGCTAATCCACGAAAAGCTGATCGTTGGCGAACGCTTGGGGGAGGTGCCCGACGAAACGCCAATGGTGCCTTTGCAGCAAGACTTGTTACGACAACAGAAGCGCTTGCGGTTGAAAGTTGATGCCACCGAGCAAACGCTAGATTTAGATTTGCGAAAACCCACCGATCTAGAGCGATCGCATCTCCTGCATCGGCTCAGTTTGTTCGGCATCGGTTGGGGTAAACCTCAGAGGAATGCAGGGGGCAAAGGCACCTTCCACGAGTTATGGCGCTTGCGGTGGCAACCAGAGTTTGTGATCGCTTTAATTGAGGTGGGGATTTGGGGCAACACGATTGAAGCAGCCGCGATCGCCTTTGTCTGTGATGCTGCGAATCGGGCCGCTGACTTGCCCGCTTTAACCCGACTGATTGACCAAACTCTATTAGCGAACCTGCCAGAGGCGATTCACCACTTAATGGTACGGCTGCAAGCTGAAGCCGCGATCGCCAGTGATGTCGCTCATCTCATGGCTGCCCTTCCTCCCCTAGCCAATGTGCTGCGCTATGGCAACGTTCGTCAAATTGACACAGGCATTGTTGGCCCAGTAGTGGATGGCCTGATCACGCGCGTTTGTATTGGTTTACCCGTGGCTTGTGCCTCGCTCAATGATGAAGCGGCTGCGACTTTGTACAACTTGCTCCTAGAGATGCATCGAGTCGTGACCCTATTGCAAAAGCCAGAACATCTCGCGGACTGGCAAGCAGTCTTAACTCAACTAGCCGATCAGCGAGGCTTACATGGTTTGTTAGCGGGACGTTGCTGTCGCTTGCTCTTAGAGTCTGGGGCTTTCAGTGCCGAGGAAACTGCTCAGCGTCTTGGTCTTGCCCTTTCCAGCACCAATGAACCTGCCCAATCTGCGGCCTGGGTAGAAGGGTTATTGCAAGGCAGCGGTTTGCTGTTACTTCATAACCCAACCTCGTGGCAGGTTTTAGATGAGTGGATTAGCACGCTATCGACCGAGCATTTCACAACGGTTTTGCCATTGCTCCGTCGTACCTTTTCGACCTTTTCAGCTCCAGAGCGGCGGCAAATGGGCGAGCAAGTGCGGCAAGGCAGAAGTGGTAGCTCAGCCAACCTTACTACATCAACTTCAAGTGAAAGCTTCGATCTCGATCGCGCCGATCAGATTTTGGCGATCGTGGCTCAACTGCTGGGAATTGAACTAGCCCTGCATCATCCCATTAATTCTGTCACCGCCGTCAAGGACACCCATTAGCTATGACTCAACCGTTTGACGAACGTCTCCGCCGATGGCGTTTAATTTTGGGTGGCGGATCAGCAGATGGGATTTGTACAGGTGGGGATACAGATGGGCTTGATCTGACCCTGAGTGCCGCCGACCAAGCGATGGATGATGCCTTGAGTGCTTTGTATGACAGCGATCGCCAGGGTAGCTTGGGCAGTTCTTCGCCCAAGGTCGCCCGCTGGTTGGGAGACATTCGCAGCTATTTCCCCTCATCCGTGGTCAAAGTGATGCAGCAAGATGCGCTCAACCGCTTGAATCTACGGCAAATGTTGCTAGAGCCAGAAATGCTAGAAGCTGTAGAACCAGATGTACATCTTGTCTCAAATCTGTTATCCCTCAGTGGTGTGATGCCCAGCAAGACCAAAGAGACGGCCCGGATTGTGGTACGGCGGGTGGTTGAAGAGTTACAGCGCAAATTAGAAAACCCTACTCGTCAAGCCGTAATGGGGAGCTTAAATCGAGCCATCCGCAATCGTCGTCCTCGTCACAACGAGATTGACTGGCATCGGACCATTCGCGCCAACCTCAAGCACTACCAACCTGAATACCGCACGATCATTCCTGAAACTCGCATCGGCTATGGGCGCAAACGCTCCTCCTTGCGAGACATCATTTTGTGCGTAGATCAAAGCGGTTCAATGGCAACTTCTGTCGTCTATGCAGGCATTTTCAGTGCCGTCTTGGCATCCTTACCTGCGGTGCAAACTCGTCTAGTGGTATTCGACACCGCCGTAGTTGACCTGAGCGATCTTTTACAAGATCCTGTAGAAGTTTTGTTTGGGACTCAGCTCGGCGGTGGCACCGATATCAATCAAGCTCTTGCCTACTGCCAGACTCTCATTCGCCAACCGCAAGAAACTATCCTGGTGTTAATCAGTGACCTCTATGAAGGAGGTAATCGCCAGGAAATGTTGAAACGAGTCGCGGCTCTCTCGTCCTCTGGCGTCCAGCTTGTCACACTCTTAGCGCTAAATGATGAAGGTGCCCCTTACTACGACCATCAAAACGCTGCATTTATGGCTAATTTAGGCATCCCTGCCTTTGCTTGCACCCCCGATCTGTTTCCAGATCTGATGGCCACAGCGATTAATCGGCAAGATCTAGGACAGTGGGCCGCTAAGCAAGACATCGTAACAGCTCGCAGCGATCGCTAACGGCTCTACCTTCACTTGAGCATGGCTTCCAGTTGGCTCAGCAACTCTTCTAACTGCTGAGTTTTTTCTGGACTACTCCACAGGGCTCGATCTTTCTTCGCTTGTTGTACTACTTGGGTTAAGCGCTGCTTTAGGTCTGGCTGAGCAGCTGGTTTCGTACTGCCATTCAGAGCTTTGACTCGTTGTTTAATTTCGGACAAACTGAGAGATTTACTCACAGCGTCTTTTAATAACCGTCGTCGTGCCTCTAGATCCTTAATACTGGCAATCACAATTCCCTTGGTATAGTGAATTTTGCCTTGACGAATCCCATCTAAAACTTCGCTCGGTTTCTTTAGGAGTGGCAGTCGAGTCGCGACAAAAGATTGCCAAGTGATCCGTCCAAAGGCATCAAAGATTTGCTTGACCAGTTCTGCTTCTTGGCTAACCAAAACGTTTTGGTTAGTTGTCCCTTTAGCAGCGTTATTCATCCGATAAAGGAAACTGATCACTTCTTCAGTGCCATAACCCAACTGAATTTCCAGCAAACGCAGCGTGTTATCCAGTTCTTCTAGGGCACTAAAATCACGGCGATTGGAATTCTCAGAGATCGCAGCTTGAAATGCAGTGCGGTCGTCCCAGTCGAATACCTTAACTGGAACTGTCTCCAGCCCTAAAATTTCTGCTGCCTTAAACCGACGCAGTCCTGCAACCAGCTCATACTGGCCCGACTGTCTGGGATGGGGGCGCACCCACAGCGGCGATCGAATGCCATTTGGTTTGATGTCGTTGAGTGCCCATTGTTGCAACTCGTCGTTGTCGTAGTAGTGACGAACTGGTTTGCCATCCGGGACAAAGGTAAATGTACAGGCGATCGCTTTCCAGGGAATGATCTGCTCTTTGGTTTCTTCAGCAGCTTGCGTAATTTTTTGCGTAGCTGCTTGACCAAAAACAAAGCTTAGTTCCTCACTGTTGGCGATCGCGTCACTGAGTTTGCGTCGTGTCGTCATGATTCAGCCTCAAACAGCTTCAGGGCTTCGGTTAAAAGTTTGGTGTAGACGTTGGCTGCCGACTTTGGTGCAGTTCCTTTCATCCGAAACACAGTGCTACCTTGGCCCGGTGCATCTTTGATACATTGGCGATCGGGAAGCGTAGTGTCTAAAAGCGGCAATAAACCACTTTGCAAAGCTTCTTTCGCTTCTCGCAACAAAACAGTGTTGTCTTTGACAGCATTGAGGTACAGCGCCGCCACAGGTAATCCACCCCGAATCTCTCTAGCTTGCCGCACAAACTGCACAATCTTGCCTGTGCTGGCTAAGTCAATCATGGAGTCTCGACAAGGAATTAGGACCATGTTGGAGCGAATCAGCATCGCTTTGGTGATTTCACTAGCATTACCAGGACCATCCACAATCACCACATCGTAGGACTCTGCCAGCTTGGGCAACTCATCGAAAAGAGTTTCTGGGTCGCTAATCACTTGGCAAGGCAAATCCAGCTCTTTCAACCACCCTGATGAACTCTGTTGACCGTCCGCATCGACCAAAATTGTCGAATATCCTTTTTGAGCAAACCAATCAGCTGCATGTACAGCTCCAGTGGATTTACCTGCTCCACCTTTCTGATTGGCAAAGGCTAATATCTTGGGCAACTTCGTCGCCACACTCACTGCTTTTACAGCTTTAGCTCTTGGCATAAGTTAAATAACCAAAACCTATGGTTTGATAGTATCACTGATTTTGTGCAGTGCAACATTGATCAGCAATTAACCAAAACGTTTTGGTTAAATAAACTTGGTTGGGATTAGTTGAGAAGGTTTCGCGATCGCCAGTCCTTCATTACTGTAGATGAATGACGCTGAGCCAATCTCCGCCCTCACAACCATTGCCACTAGGTCGCTCTGGCACCCCAGGCCAAATATGATTCCCATCTAAGGCGCAAAGACGACGAACGCTCAACTGTCCTGTATCTTTTCGAATCACATACAGCTTGTCCTGGGCAACCAAGCCCCAGCACAATCCTGTTACTTCAGACGCGATCGCCACAGATTCTTGAAGTGAAATGCCATTAACACTAAAGCACTCTTGCAACTTTGGTGAAATAATACCTTGCTCTAACTCTGCTTGTAACTCTAGATCTAGATTGAATAGAACTTCTTCATTCAGAATCCAGTCTCCTCGTAGTTCGACAGTGAGCTGATCTAGTTCGCTTGCTTTTATAAATTGCTGCGCTTCAGGCCAAGTCAGCCGAACTGCGTCTGTAAACAGGACATTTTCTAGTGCTTCGATTCCACCAATCATCTGAAACTCGTTTTCGACATCTGTTTCACCAATGCGCCAGCAAATTCGTTGCTTCGCTATGGTAGTGACTCGCACAGGCTGAATTTTAAGCTGATGAACTAGCTGCTGGCTGGCGATCGCGCCTGCATCATGACTCCAAAGCAAAACACTTCGCTGATGGAGGCCATCTACACGCACTGGTTTAGCAAACTGAATCACCAGTCCTACAGTCTGTACTAGCTCCAGAAATGCGTTTCTAGTCAGCACCTGATCATGATGCCAACTTGCATAAATAACTCGATTCAGGTCTGTAGGCGTTGGGTGTGTAAGCGGAGATGCAGTAGAGTTAAGGCTTGAGCCTAGTTCAGTGTCACTATCTGATACTTCTAGTAAATCTTCAGTTTGAGCGACAACAGGCGAATAGGCGCGATCGCTACCCAGAAAAAATTCCACTTTTTCTAGATACCGTAAGCACCGTTGATACTGGTTTGGGTATTCCTCGGCTACCCGTTTCTCTAAACGTCGAGCGATCGCGGCATCTCGCTTGGCCTCCCCAATTAAGTGGGTATAGCCGAGTTGGTCAGGCTGTTGAGAGGAGAAAGCTGCTTCTGGGGAATCGAACAGACATTCAATGCTGACGTCGGCAAAGAGCGAATCTGGCAACTGCTGATGATATTCAATACAAGCTGCCAAAAAATATTGCTCAATCAGCAGGCAATCTCCTAGTTTGTTATCCATCAACGCCAAAGCTGCTTGATTGCCAGGATCAGCAGCAATTCGCAAAGCCATGTCAGCATAGTGGCGAATAAAGTCTACCTGAGCGCCGCCCATAATACCGCAGCAATAAGCCAGATTTCGGCGCTTGGCAAAATACCAGTTCCACTCATCCGGTAGCCAACCATTTGTACTTTTGACGCGATGATTAAAAATTTCTGGGCGATACCACCAGCAGGTTGCTAAGGGTTTGCCAAAGACAAAATACTCCGGGTTCTGAGCAAGCACAGGCGCAGTGTTGACGACCGGGGGCAGCGGCTTCCACAAGAACACATCGTTATCGACATGGATGAAAGGCTGGGTTTGGCTACGGTAAGCCCATAGTTTACCTAAAATCCACCAATCTGGGTCTTGAGCTTGCAACGCATTTAACTCAGTTGTAACGCTATCAAACTCTAGCCCCAAGCCATCGATCAGCATTTTGGCTCCAGCATCATCCGTCACCAGCGCAGTTTCAGGATAATGTTTTCGCGCGGTTTCGAGCGACAAGATCCAAGCGAGAAGATGATGTTTTTCACTAAACCAGATGGTTTGGCGATGCGATCGGAAAGGTTTTGTCCAGAACGACCACACCGAGCGGGCGATCGCTTGGTTCATAAGAGATTACTTCCGATCGCCGTTCCCGAACCATAGTAACCAGGCACAACGACGGTGAAACTATCAGTGCTAGTCACGGTTCCACCTCTTGTCTGAACTGTGACTAGCACTTTTACCCCTCGTGAGAAGGACGGCACTCTCACCATAATCTGTGTTGCAGTCGGCGTACCGACTATAGTGCCATTCACAGAACCAAACCGAACGGCAGCTGTCCCCACAGTGAAGTTTTGGCCAGACAGAGTGATAATATCCCCTGCCTTGCCAAATTTGGGCGTAAACTGATCCGGCGCTGCATTGAAGAGGGGAGCAGGAGGTGGCGGAGGATTCACTACAAACTCACGCACAAATTGATTATTCGTGCGTAATTGATCGAAAATTTGATTACCTGGATCAGCAGTGAAACTAATTTGGTAAGTGCCAGGTTGGTCAAACTTGTGGGTAAACAGGAGCGCACCATCAGTTGATTGCTGTTGCGATCGCAGAGCCGTATGGGAATACAGCACTTGCTTAATAGATTGGGTAGGCGTTGCCTGGATATCGTCTGAGTCATCCACTACAGCTCGTAGCATCATCGAACCCGCAGAGTTTAGTGGCGGCACCCTACGAATTCCGACCTGAGAGACTTCCCAGCTAACATCAAAGCCCGCAGCATCCACGTTACCTTGGTTACTTAGAATTGCTCGAAATGTCACTTCTTGCCCCGCTACCAATGGGGTAGGTGAATCTAGCACAACATCTTGAACATTCAGATCCACAATATCGGCTCGCCAGAGTAGCAGATTGGTTTTCTGGTTCGCAGTTTTCACCACCACCAACCCGCCACCAATGACATTTCGCGGCATTTCTACCGTCAAGCGACTATTAGTGCGATCGCGAATTCTAGCCAGTTTATCTTGAAAGTAAACTTCAACCGTATCTGTTGGCGCACCGAAGTTGGCACCATCAAGGATCACAGTGCTTCCAGGAGCACCGCTCTCCGGTTTGATTTGCGTAATCAATGGTAAGTTGCGCCACAAACGCAACCGCGTTTCACCTAACCCGCTTTTAGACGAAATCTCTGTCAGCATGGCAGGCGTTTGGGTTGCCACTTCCAAATCATTGACGGAGTGAATCCCAACCGTTTTGAGTTTCTGGATCTCGACACTCTGGATTTCTGGCAGGTCTTCTAGGCGTCGATAATCACCCGTTTCCAGATCGACAGACTTACGGGTTTCTTGAACTTGGGTATCGAGGGCGGGCGTGAAACCTAGCTTTAAAACAGTAGCCCCCGTTTGACCAGGAGCTACGGTGCGAAACATGAGATGGCCGTTGGGGTCGCGGCGAACATCCACTTGAAGATCCAGGTTTAACTGGTTGACCATCATGGACAGTCGTCGATTTTGCGACTTGAGAATTAAGGTATCTTGAGCTTGATCTAACTCTGCCGTGATCACTTGGATCAGTTCAGATAACTCCCACTCATCATTGGGTAGAGCAGGAGGTTCATTGGGAGTCAGGGGGCGATCGCTATTGGTCACAGAAGCTATGTCACGTGATGAGATGGTAAGAACTAAAAGAATTTAGTCCAGAGGATTTAGCTTTAAGGTAACTCTAAAATGGCTCAAGGCATTGACTGATTTTGGCACCAGGGGTGAAGGTAAGGTAGTCATCAGTCGACTCCCTGACAGCGAATTGCCCGATCGCGGCGAGAGATGAAAATGCACCGGGATCGCGATCGCAATTTCATCAAGCTTTAAGCTGGGGAGAGCCATTTCCGAAGTCCAGTTCTGAAGATTAGACTCAGCTACTAGTTCCTCAACTTTATTAGGCGCTAGTTCATGCGTCACCGGAATTTGAGAAATCTCCCCAGCACTCATCACCACTAAGTCACTAAAGCGGATAGCAGGCATTCATACCCTCGAAAAATTGGAATTAGCTAACCTCTCCCCAACCCCTCTCCGCAGTAAAGAGAGACTTTAAATCTCGCTCCCCTTCCCTTGAGGGAAGGGGCTGGGGGTTACGTTTAGCTGTGTCTAACTGTTAACGCTAGTGCACACCGGAGGAGTGAAGCTCTAGACAATGGGAGCCAGATCCGACTCTTTCACCGTACCTGTACCATCGTTAAGCGGCTTGTAGTCAGTCTTAAACTTCAGAGTCACTTGACCGCTCATTTGGGTCAGCGTTTCGATGTTGCCCACCGTAGTTTGATCTACAGTACTGACGCTCAGGTTGTTGTAGTAAGCGCTGAGGCTAGCATTGCCCCAACCCCACATAGCACCTGCTTTTAGCGAACCACCGAAGCTAGTGCGATTAGTGTTGGTCGTGTTTGTGGTGGTGGAGTCAGTAGAGGACACCCGGAACAGCAGCTTGGTATTGATTTCGCCTTCGGTGATGACGATCCGGGCCATACCTTCACGCGCCATCTGCCGCAGTTGGTTCATGCCATCCTTGGCGAGACCATGCTTAACCGCTGTTCGAATAGTAGCAATATCGGTAGCCAGATAATTCTTTTTACCCGTGCTGTCTGCATCACCAATGCCTGCGGGATCATCTTGATCTAGCTTGCCTTTGTCTTCGTCTTTAATTTGACCATTTGCAACAGAGTCACCCAGGCCGAACACCTCCAGGATGTCCTCTCGGTAGCCACCTGTAACAGGGGCTAGGAAGTAAAGCCGCTTCAGGTGATAGGAGCGTCGAGGTTGACCCGTTGCAACCTTAAAGGTGGTAGCTGTGCCGTTGGTAGTCTCTTCAAACGCCATTTCCGCTAGCTTTTCCGAAATTGCATCTTCCGAAACGTTGTCGGAGGCAAATTCCTTCAAGCTCTTGGTTAAGTCAGATACCATTTCACTGTAGGCTTTCATCTGATCAACGGTAGCTTTGATGATCGAGTTGAAAGTGCCTGTAATTAATCCTTGGGTGAAATCAACAAATGCCATCCCGGTTTGCTGGGAGCCTCTTACCGCTGCATCGATCGCCCGCTCTGTCGTGCCATTATTACCTAGGGTTAACGATTCACCCACAGGTTGGACTAAGCCCATCGCCATCGATTCCAGATTGCCTTCTTGGGGTCGCAAGAATTCCAACAAGGTATCTTGCACAATTGTGGTCACACCTTGGCGCAAGAGTTCGCGTTCTGCTTCATCACTTCCGATGTTTTCCACATTGCGCTCGATCACTTCCATCAAGCGCTCGACACCACCTGCCACCGCTTCATCTACAGGAGCGATCGCTTCAGGCTGAGGTTGTAGTTCCATATCAGCACTCAGGTTCTCAGGGTTGGAATCGTTATTTTGCTTGCGATTACGAGCCATGTCTAAAGATCTCCTTGATGTTTAATAAATCCGAGGCAATTCGACCGCTGAGCACCAGCAAATCAGCAGAAACTATTTGAATCTGTTTTTCCTGATTTGGAGCTTGCAGTGACAGTCAAAAACTTTTAGCGAGAAAGTAACGATGTTGTTTGTTCACATCGCAGATAGCGCCTGGTTTTAGCAGTTGAGGCCAAATACGCCAGTATCTACCCAGTCCTGTTTGAGGAGCACCCACCAATCCACCGAAAGTCCACCCTGAATGTAGCTGTAGGGTAACCAACCGTACCCATCTTTACCCCAGCCTGTGCCCCAGGAATTCCGGATTAAGATCGCGCCTTTGCTTTTGCTGCCATCAGGTTTAGAATGCTCGATCACGATAGAGTCGTCATAGCCCACAGCTACCATTGCATGCCCTCCCTTGGGGCGATCGCTGTTGCATGGATATGGCAATTGACCGAGGGTTTCAGGCCGACTAGCATGCATCAAAGGTGTATCAAAGAGCATGGTGCCGAAAGCTAAGGGAAAACCTGCTGCTAATTGAGTTTTGATCGCCATCAACAACTCGGCAGTATCAATGTCTGGGGTATCTAGACGGACATAGTTAACTGATTTGTAGTTAGCAGCGAAGGCATAGCAAAACGCGGGTGGTTCTTCGTCTTGCTTGCTAAGGTCGTAGGGCCAGTACTCCTCTGGCGGAGCTCCAAATAATCGTAAAGCTCCCATCGCAGTGCGTAAAAACACTCCAACATTGCCTTGGGCTCGCAACAAATTTTTGGTGGCTTTATAAAGAAACAAGCGGGAGCGATGGCTGTACTCACTGAAAGCCTTTTGTTCTAAGTACTCGGCAATGGCGCTCACAACATGAGCAGTGCAAGACTCGATTTTGCCTTGATCTTCAACTGGAGAGAACCCTGAGCGTAGATCAACGAAAGCGGGTAGATCTAACTTTTTGAATTGCCTTTTTTCAATTAGTTCTGCAGATTGACCCATGACAGTTTCCATCATGGGTCGGATAGTTTTACTGGTCAACCTTAGATCTCGATGATCAGGATAATCGCGTATCCAGCCCATGCCATGTTGACGACTAGCGTTTCCATTCATGCAATGTTGTGACTTTCGATTTTCAGGATGAGGTGCGGACTTTTATATGCTTCAGCCCTTGTTTAGTTAATTCCGTATCTTCCCCAATTAGTTACAAAACTTACCGTGCTGTATCGCGTTCTACTTAGGGAACTGAGATTACAGGATGTTTCGTGTTAGAGGATATTGTTTTCTTAGATGAAACCGCTCTGGTTGTGCCTCAGCTAAGGGACTATATCAATAAGCAGGTGCGACCTATTCAGCAGTGAGTCAGTATGAATCAGTATTTTGCTACGGTGGCGAATGGTTTAGAGCCGCTCGTCGTTCAGGAATTAGAGCAGCTAGGGGCACATTCTGTGAAGCCAGGGTTTTGTGGTGCGGCATTTGAGGGCGATCGCACCTTGCTTTATCGCGTTAATCTATGGGCAAGGTTGCCATTCCGCATTCTCATGAAGTTGCGCCAGTTTCCTTGCCAGAGTGCCGAAGATCTTTATCGTGGAATTCAGACGATTGATTGGTCAGAGTATCTGACGCCAGATTTAACCTTGGCAGTGAACGCTACAGGCAAAACAGATCAGCTCAACCACACCCACTTCACGGCGCTTCAAGCTAAAAATGCGATCGTGGATCAGCAGCAAGAGCAGTTTGGCGATCGCTCCAATGTCGAGCTGCAAGAACCGGATGTGCAGATTAATATTCATATCGATCGTGAGGGCTGCACAGTCAGCCTGGATAGTTCTGGAAACAGTTTGCACCGCCGAGGCTATCGTCCTGCGGTTGGAGCGGCCCCGCTGAAAGAGTCTTTAGCAGCAGCCTTAATTCAGCTTTCCGGCTGGCAACCGGAGCAAATGTTTTATGACCCGCTCTGTGGCTCTGGCACCTTACCCCTAGAAGCTTGTCTAAAGTCGCTCAATATTGCCCCAGGACTGTTTCGGGAACGATTTGGGTTTGAAACCTGGCTTGACTTTGACCTCAATCTTCTGGAAGGCTTGATTCAAGAGGCGGAATCCAATCAACGGGACACTTTACCTGCACCGATTTGGGGCAGCGATCGCGATGCCAAGGTGATTGAGCAGGCGATCGCCAATGCCCAAACTTGCGGTGTACTAGACCAGATCTGGTTTTCGGAGATGGATCTTTCTGAGGTAGTTGCACCAACCGATAGCGGGGTTGTATTCTGCAATCCTCCCTATGGCGAACGATTAGGCCGAGACACCGACTTGGGCGCATTTTATAAACAGCTAGGCGATGTTCTGAAACAACGGTTTAAAGGCTGGACTGCTTTTATCTTGAGCGGTAACAAAGAGCTAGCTCAGTCGATCGGGCTGAAATCAAGCCAGCGAATCGCGGTGTACAATGGAACGCTGCCCTGCCAGTTAATGAAATATGAGCTGTACTAGAGATCTGGACTAAATATCAAATCCAGGCTGGAAGAACGCTCGTAGCACCACCCAACATCGATCATGCTCCGACTCACCGAAGTAAAACTACCGCTTGATCACCCTGAAGAGGCACTTCAGGCCGCAATCCTCAAAAAGCTGCAAATTACGCCTGCCGAGCTAGTCAGCTTTTCCATCTTCAAGCGCAGCTATGATGCTCGTAAAAAAGAAGACATTGTTTTTGTCTATATTCTGGACGTAGAAACGACTCAGGAGAAGCGGCTGCTCCAGCGATTCAAAAAAGATCCGCATGTTGTGCTCACGCCTGATACGAGCTATCGGTATGTGGCCCAAGCTCCTAACACGGCAACTGCATCTTTGGCGAATCGACCGATCGTAATTGGTGCGGGTCCCTGTGGCATCTTTGCGGGGTTGCTGTTGGCGCAGATGGGATTTCGCCCGCTGATTCTAGAACGGGGGAAGCCAGTCCACGATCGCTCGGTCGATACCTTTGGCTTCTGGAGCAAGGGCAAATTTAACTCTGAATCTAACGCCCAATTTGGCGAAGGGGGTGCAGGCACTTTTTCGGATGGCAAGCTCTACAGCCGAGTGAAAGATGCCAATCATCACGGTCGAAAAGTCCTCGAAGAATTCGTGAATGCGGGGGCGGCTCCGGAAATCCTTTACGTCAACAAACCCCACATTGGCACCTACCGACTGGTGAAGATTGTCGAGAATATGCGCCGCACGATCGAATCGTTGGGCGGTGAATTCCGCTTTGAAAGTCGGGTGCAAACGATTGAGATCGAGGAGCATGGTGAAAATCGGCAAGTGCGTGGTGTGGTCCTAGCCACTGGGGAGTATATCCCCAGCGAACACGTGATTCTAGCCGTGGGGCACAGTGCCCGTGACACGTTTGAGATGCTGCATCAGCAAGGGGTTTACATCGAACCCAAGCCTTTCTCAATTGGGTTTCGGATTGAGCATCCCCAATCTGTGATTGATCAGTGTCGCCTAGGATCACAGGCAGGCCACCCGGTTTTGGGTGCAGCCGATTATCAGTTGGTGCATCACTGCTCAAATGGGCGATCGGTCTATAGCTTCTGTATGTGTCCAGGGGGGCAAGTAGTGGCGGCAACCTCAGAAGTGGGGCGGGTGGTCACGAACGGCATGAGCCAGTATGAGCGTAGCGGTAAAAACGCGAACAGTGGCATCGTCGTTGGCATTACGCCAGAAGATTATCCGGGAAGCCCTCTAGCAGGAATGGAGCTTCAGCGTCGCTTAGAAGAGCGGGCTTTTGAGTTGGGTGGTCGCGCCTATGAGGCTCCAGGGCAATTGGTAGGCGACTTTTTGGCCCAGCAGCCCTCGATTACCCTCGGCAGCGTCAAGCCCTCCTACCGTCCAGGAGTGCATCTCTGCGATCTCAGCTCTAGCTTGCCCGACTATGCGATCGCCGCCATTCGTGAGGCGCTGCCTGCCTTCGACAAACAGATCAAAGGGTTTGCTATGCACGATGCCGTTTTAACCGGGGTAGAAACCCGAACCTCCTCCCCAATTCGGATTAAACGCAACACAGAGTATCAAAGCCTCAACACGGCAGGGCTTTATCCGGCAGGTGAAGGGGCGGGATATGCTGGGGGGATTCTTTCGGCGGGTATCGATGGCATTAAAGTCGCAGAGGCAGTCGCCCTCAACATCTTGCAAGGGGTGAATCCAGGAGCTGGGCAGGCGGCAACTCAGACTGCTTGATTCACTCCTGGTTCACAACTCTTGCTTCATAACCAATTAATAGACTAACGACCCGGAGCGCGAATATAGCCCCACTCTCCTCCTTCAAGTTGCGTTAAGTATGGGCCTTCAGGCCCAGGGGCTTGAGTGCTCCAACGTCCACTCAAATTCACGTAGGCCAAACCTTCTGAGAAGGAATTGGCATCTGCAAATTGAGGTGCGATCGCAAACTTGCCGCTTTTATCGATAAAGCCTGCTTTGTTTCCGAGTCGTGCCATTGCCAGCCCACCGGAGAAGGGAGATACTACGGCTACATCTTCGGCCACGACGGAGGTGCCATTGCCCGCTTGAGCTTGGGGAGCATAGAACTGCGCCGGAATCGCGATCGCGCCTTGGGCATTAATGAAACCCCATTTATCGGCAATTAATACGCCCGCTAACCCTTCAGCAAAGGATTGTGCCCGATAGAACTGGGGTGGAATTACTAGCTTGCCGCTTTTATCAATGTAGCCCCAGCGGCTCTCAGCGGTTTGTACTGCTGCCAATCCGCCTGCGAACGACTGAGCACCCGCAAATTGGAGTGGAATGACCACCGTTCCGGTTTTATCAATAAAGCCAATCCGATTGTTGCGCTCAACCTGAGCTAATCCTTCGGAAAATGGAGCAACTGAGCCATAAGGTTGGATGGGAATCACCCACTGCCCCTGAGGGTTGATGAAACCCCATTGCTGATTGAGTTGTGCAGCAGCCAATCCTTCGGAAAAGGGGAGAGCGTCGTCGAACTGAGGCGAAATCACAAGTTTGCCTGTGCGGTCAATAAAGCCGACCTTATTGCCTACTCTAACGGCTGCCAGTCCGGCGGAGAAAGGTTTGGCGCTAGCGAACTGCGGCTCCACTAGCCATTGCCCTTGGCGATCGATATAGCCCCAGCGAGTTCCCTCAGCATCGGGGACAGCTCCCACAGCCGCAAACCCTTCCGAAAACGGCAAAGCCACATTAAAGCGAGGGGCGATCGCGGTTTTGCCAGCAGTATCAATATATCCGTAGCGTCCATCTTTCTGCGCAACTGTAAGCCCTTGAGAAAACTGCCCAAACCCACCTGCTGCAGGAGGAATGGCAAACCCGCTCTGGTTCCCAGCAATGTACTGACTAGGAACCGTTTGACCGAGTTCTGGTTGGCTAGAAGCTAAAGCTTGGCAAAGGAGTACTGCCACTTCCCCCCTAGTAGCCGCTTGGTTGGGGCGAAGTTGTTTGACCTGCGGGTAATTCACGACTAAACGGTTCAGCGTCCCTGTGGCGATCGCCCGTTTGGCATAAGTAGGCACTTGAGCGGCATCGTCAAAATATTGCCGTAAGACTGCATCAGGCTGGTCGGGGGCCGGATGATTCAAGGCATTGGTAGCAATCGCGATCGCCTGGACTCGCGGAATCGCTTGAGTCGGTTTAAAGGTGCCATCTGGATAACCAGAAAAAAGCTGCCTTGCCGCCGCATCCTGAATCGCTCGGTAAGCCCAGTAAGTGGTTGGTACATCCCGAAAGGTGGGGGCCCTCTGCGATCGCGGCAGGTTGTGAAAAGCATTCAGCATCAAGACGGCAAACTCGGCCCGAGTCACGGTCTGGTTGGGCCTAAAGGTACCATTTGGGTAACCGTTGACTAATTTGCGTTGCGACAGTTGCTCAATGCAAGCTTGCCCCCAGTGAGTTGAAGTATCAGAAAAGCTCCAAGCGACGGATGAGTTAACGCTCCACATAGAGAAGGTGGCGATCGCCAGAGTTCCCCACCATTTAGCACCGGACATGAAAAGTTGCTCCTAGCCAGATTGAGTCTCCTTACCAGTCTGAGCAATTCTCCAGGCTAACCACTACGCCTGATGGGATGAAACTAAAACTGGATCTTTCCCTAGTCTCTTGTTTCATTGGCCCCACTTTGCCTGAATTCCTGTTAAGATGAATTTCTGCCAGTACATTCCGGTCTGTTGCTGGCGCATTGGAACTTGCTCATCCAAGCTCTCCAACTGAATCATAAGTTTCCTGCTCTTAGACTGGTCCCAGGTACTGAATTTGGGATAGGGGCACCACTAGGAGCGATCGCATCCATGACATTTCAACACCTCGGTCTTTCGGCCGACTTGCTTCGTGCTGTTACTGAGCAGGGCTACACTGAACCTACTCCGATTCAGCAGGCAGCAATTCCCGCCATTTTGAAAGGGCAAGACATTCTTGCTAGTGCTCAAACCGGGACAGGCAAGACCGCTGGCTTTACTCTGCCACTTCTGCAACGCCTTAGCGCCAAAACTGCTGGTAAAGGTGATCGCTCACCTCGTGCCCTTATTCTCACACCGACTCGTGAATTAGCAGCTCAGGTGGGTGATAGCGTCAAAACCTATGGTAAGTACCTGTCTTTGCGAGCCACTGTTATTTATGGCGGCGTCGGCATTGAACCACAAATTCAAACCCTGCGTCGGGGCGTGGACATTCTGGTGGCTACCCCCGGTCGGTTGCTGGATCACTTGGGGCAAAAGACTTTAGACCTTTCTCAGGTCGAAATCTTAGTCCTAGATGAGTGCGATCGCATGCTGGATATGGGTTTTATCCACGACATCCGCAAGATTCTGGCGAAACTGCCTCAAGCACGGCAGACCCTAATGTTTTCCGCCACTTTTTCTAAGGCGATTCAGCAGTTGGCTAATACCCTGCTTGACTCTCCTAGCCTGATCGAAGTTGCTCCCCGCAATACTGCTGCTGAGCAAGTAGAGCAGGTAGTGCATCTAGTCGATCGCAATCGCAAACAAGAACTCCTTTCTTATATGATTGGGTTCCACAACTGGCAGCAGGTGTTGGTCTTTACCCGCACCAAGCATGGAGCCAACCGCCTAGCTGAACAGTTGGCGAGAGACGGACTAAAAAGCACCGCGATTCATGGCAACAAAACTCAAGCCGCTCGCACCCGTGCCTTGAGCGATTTTAAGCAGGGAAAAGTGCGGGTCTTGGTCGCTACCGATGTTGCCTCACGGGGCCTAGATATTGATCAGCTGCCTCACGTCGTCAACTTTGAGCTACCAGATGTGCCAGAAGACTACGTACATCGCATTGGCCGTACAGGTCGAGCAGGCAATGAGGGCCGAGCGGTTTCCTTGGTCTGTGGCGATGAATACCCCCTGTTGAAAAATATTGAGCGCTTGCTCAATCGCACCTTTAGTAGAGACATCATTCCAGGATATGAGCCCACCGCCTCAGCCCAGTCGAAAGCAGACCCATCTAGCCGTAAGCGATCCGGTCAAGGTCGTGGTACTGGGGCAAAAACCCAGGCTCAAGCTGCTTCCACCCAGGGTAAAAAGCACACCTCCGCGAGAAGCCGCGATCGCAAACAGCTCCGGACTGGTTAAGGGTCTGCGTTAGTTCCTCAGCCAGAGCCACACCTGGGAAATGCCACTGAATTAGCTATCAGAGTAGGGTGAGTCGAGGAAAATTCTTGATCTTAAGTCGTGAGAGCGCTTAAGACCTAATTTTTAGGGAATTTTAGTACCGCTCCTACATCACAACACTTTACAATTGGCAACGTTGCCGTAAGTGTGGAAAAGGGTTCCCTAATATTCCAAGTGGTTGAAATTCAGCCTGTACTAGCTACGAAAGCAACACCGATTCCCTCTGAGTATCGCTTGCAGGTGGTCGTCAACGTTTTGTCGCATTTAATCTAAAGAGCAACTATGAAAGACCTCACTCGTTATCGCAATATCGGCATCTTCGCTCACGTTGATGCAGGTAAAACGACCACAACTGAAAGAATCCTGAAATTGACCGGTAAGATCCACAAGATTGGTGAGGTCCATGAAGGTGCGGCGACGACAGACTTCATGGAACAGGAGCAAGAGCGTGGCATCACGATTCAGTCTGCTGCTACGAGCTGTTTCTGGAACGACCACCAACTCAATATCATTGACACCCCAGGTCACGTAGACTTCACCATTGAAGTTTATCGTTCCCTTAAAGTGCTCGATGGTGGTGTCGGTGTTTTCTGTGGTTCTGGTGGTGTTGAACCCCAGTCTGAAACCAACTGGCGTTATGCAAACGACTCCAAAGTTTCTCGTGTGATCTACGTTAACAAGCTCGATCGCACCGGAGCTGATTTTTACCGTGTCGTCAAGCAAGTTGAACAAGTCCTAGGTGCTAAGCCCTTGGTCATGGTGTTGCCCATCGGTGTGGAAGAGCAGTTTAGTGGTGTCGTTGATCTGCTAACCCGTAAAGCTTGGATCTGGGATAACTCTGGCGATCCCATGAACTATCAGATCAAAGAAGTTCCTGCCGACATGGCCGATCAGGTCGAGACCTATCGTGAGCAGTTGATTGAAACTGCGGTCGAGCAAGACGACGAGCTGATGGAGAAATACCTGGAAGGCGAAGAGCTGACCATCGACGAAATTAAGCGGTGTATCCGTAAGGGCACCATCGACCTAGCCTTCTTCCCCACCTACTGCGGCTCCTCGTTCAAAAACAAAGGGGTACAGTTGGTGCTGGATGCGGTAGTGGACTACCTACCCAACCCTACGGAAGTCAAGCCTCAGCCAGAAATGGACCTCGAAGGCAACGAGATGGGCACCTTCGCCTATGTTGACTCTGAAAAGCCATTGCGAGCTTTGGCGTTCAAGATTATGGACGATCGCTTTGGCGCGCTTACCTTTACCCGGATTTACTCCGGTAAACTATCCAAGGGTGATACAGTCCTTAACACGGCTACTGGTAAGACCGAGCGGATCAGCCGTCTGGTGGAGATGCACGCCAATTCCCGCGAAGAGATCGAATCGGCTCAAGCGGGTGACATTGTCGCGATCGTCGGCATGAAAAATGTCCAGACGGGGCATACCCTCTGCGATCCTAAGAACCCAGCGACATTAGAACCAATGGTCTTCCCAGAACCCGTGATCTCGATCTCGGTTAGACCGAAAACCAAAGGTGGTGAGGAGAAAATGGTCGCTGCCTTGACCAAAATGGTGCAAGAAGACCCATCCTTCCACATGATGACGGATGAGGAGAGTGGCGAAACGATCCTGAAGGGGATGGGTGAGTTACACCTAGATATTAAGGTTGACATTCTCAAGCGGACTCACGGGGTGGAAGTAGAGGTTGGCAAACCTCAAGTTGCTTACCGCGAGTCGATCACCAAGCGTCTGGAAGATGATTACACCCACAAGAAGCAGTCGGGTGGTTCGGGTCAATTTGCCAAGATTGGCTACGTCATCGAGCCTGGTGAAGCAGGTACTGGTTTTGTATTCGAGTCCAAAGTGACAGGAGGCAGTGTACCTAGAGAATACTGGCCAGCGGTGCAGAAAGGCTTTGAAAGCTGCATTGATAAAGGTGTATTGGCTGGGTTCCCTTGTCTAGACTTGAAGTTCACGCTCCTAGAAGGTGGTTTCCACCCGGTTGACTCGTCAGCAATGGCGTTTGAGATCGCGGCCAAAGCAGCTTATCGCCAATCGATGCCTAAGGCGAGCCCTCAACTGCTAGAACCCATCATGAACGTAGATGTCTTCACTCCAGACAACTACATGGGCGATGTCATTGGCGACCTCAACCGTCGTCGGGGCATGATGAAATCTCAAGAGACAGGCCCGACTGGGGCTCGAATTAAGGCAGATGTGCCCTTGAGTGAGATGTTTGGCTACATTGGTGACCTCCGGACGATGACCTCAGGTCGTGGTCAGTTCTCGATGTCGTTTTCGCACTATGCGCCTTGCCCAAACAACATCGCTGAGGAAGTGATTAAGGAAACCAAAGAGCGCCAAGCTGCTTCATAGGGTTAAACGTAGCTTGCTGCTTCCAGTAAGCGTTTGATGTTTCCTAACGAATAGAAAAGCCTCCCACTGGGAGGCTTTTTTCTTAATGATGAGAATTGAGCACAATCTCAATTCCTAGCAAAGTTAGCGGGATCTTGATCCCGTCGATGTTTGACGGGAAGGGGAGGGCTCTGGCGATCGCCCACCAAGGCAGCAGTTGTCTCTAAAGCTGTCCTCAGTTGCTTTGCTGCGTAGATAGACATATCGCGGGGCGCGTTAATGCGATCGCGCAAATAACGCAGCGCCAGATCAGACCCCAAGGGTGGCAAACAGGTTTGGTTGGTCATCATGTAGGTGAGGGCACACCGTAAAGCTTCATCAAATAGTTTGTCATCAGCAGGATTGACCCGAATAATATTGGCGCGGTGCTTGATTACTCGGTGCAGGGCTTCAGCGCGTGAATTCTCAGGCTCTGGGTAAGCCACATCAGGTAGCCCAAACCAAGGGCCTTGATCGACTTGGGCTTTGTTCCGCAGCATCTGAGGCTCACCGTTTTCCCAGCAGCCCCCCATTTGAGGCGGCAAATCATGCACGTGAGTATGAAAATCGCTTTGAGTGCCACAATAGGTTGGTCGGCTTTCCATTGCGGCAAACCAGTTACTTAAACGAGGGTTTGCCTCTCGGAGCGAGTAGCCTTTGTAGTAATAAAGACTGGCATTCATGCGCTCGACATAGGGAGTAAAGATCACATCAGCAGTGCCGAACTCCTTCAAGAAGTAAGGGCCAGGGGTGCTGCCTAGGGCAAACTCGACCTTATCTACTACGCCTGTAAATTGCTCCCGGTTGCGCTGCTCTTGCTGAGCTGATCCGGTTGGGTAGCAAAGCCAAGTACACCAAGCTCTAAAGAGTAGCCGCTCCAACTGCCGCAGTGGCATCACGGTTGGGTCTTTCATGCCAAGACCGAGGGGACCAAATACCTGCTCTAGGGCGATCAAAATGTCATCACTTTCGGTGATCAGACGTCCATCTAGTTCGATCGCGGGTAGCATGCCCGATGGCACCTTGCGTTTGTACCAGCTCTCCTTTTCTCCGTAGCAGAACATGGTTACTTTTTCAATGCGGTAAGGAATCTGCTTTTCCTCTAGCCATAGCCAAATTTTCTGGCAGTAAGGGCACCAAGCGTGATTGTCGCGATATAGCGTGACGCGCACCTCGGACTCGCTGTGCCCGAACAGGCGCAAACAAGCCTGAGCATTGGTAGGCCCATTGACCGTATCGACTTGAAAATCGGTGAGGGCTTCTAGTTCAGGCCAACTGAGGGGAGCGATCGCCATAGAGATGGATGTCATTAGGGCTCGATTCAATGCGGATTAGTTTGGAAAATAGCTTTGTAGCTAGCTCAATGTCAAATTTGCGAAATTAAAGAGCAGTGTTTCCTCCTTCGATCTCCTGCTTGAGCCGCCACAAATCTTCGTACAGTTGCCCGTCTGGGGCTTCACCCAAAAATGTAGCAATGACTGCTCCCGCCATGCCACCGAAAGGGCTGTAATCCATTGTTACCTTGACTTCTGTGCCCGCTTCGTACTCCGAGCTGCGAAAGCTGACACAGCCTTCGTTAGGCACATTACTACCAGGCAGCGATCGCCAGCAAATTAGCTCATTTTCTTGGTCCTGCGTGATCTCAGCATCCCATTCAATGTGGTTGCCTAAGGGAGCTTTGGTAATCCAATGAGAACGCTGTTCATCTAACACTTTCACTGACTCTAGGTGATTCATGAACCGTGGCAAGTTCTCAAAGTTGCGCCAGAACTGATACAGCTCTTGAGGAGAGCGGTCAATCCGAATACTTCTTTCTACATGGATACTCATCGAGTTACCTGTTAGCTAAATGTCTGATTTATCTTGCCTAGACTTTGAGCTTAGATCCCTTTTAGTGAACTTACACCTGCTAGGGGAGAGACCTATGAGGGTTTGGCCTAATAGAATGAACCACTTTCTGTGGCCACAGCCTGCCCGGATTCCAGGTCGCTCAAGGTTAGTTTGCAGACAAAGCCGCGCTTAGCTCAGTTATATCGACGGGCTTGACTAAATGCACCGCGAAACCTGCTTGACGGGAGCGATCGCGGTCTTCTGGCTGACCATAGCCGCTTAGAGCTAAGAGTCGGATCTGGCTCAAGGCTGGTAGTTGGCGGAGACGACGAGCCAGCTCATAACCATCCATCCCCGGCAGCCCAATATCCAGCACCGCGATGTCTGGCAGAAAAGACTGAGCGATTTCCAGCCCTTGGAGACCGTCGTAGGCAACTTCCGTGATATGCCCACAGAGATTTAGCGAGATCGCCAAGACTTCAGCCGCATCCATATTGTCATCAACGATGAGGATACGAAGTGGCTGCTGACCCGTCGGCGCAGGGATGTCAGCTAGAGTTTTCTCACTTTGAGCCAACTGAGGCGCTAATGGCAACCACACCGAGAATTCGCTACCTTGGCCTTTGCCTGCACTCGCCGCTGATACTCGTCCTCCATGTAGGGTGACTAGGTTTTTGACAATTGCCAGTCCAAGCCCTAAACCTCCCTGCGATCGCTCAATAGACTGCTGCTCCTGGTAGAACAGGTCAAATACTTTGGGTAAGAGTTCAGGTGCCATGCCGTTACCCGTATCGCTGACACGCAACCAAACTTCGCTGTCTACCCGCTCCGCTAAGATGCTAATCTCACCTCCTGGCTCGGTATATTTAGCCGCATTATTCAGCAAGTTCGCAATCACCTGTGCCAACCGTCTAGGATCAGCTTCAATCATGAGGTCTGTGCTAGGCACCCCAATTGTGAGGTTGTGACGGCGTTGTTCCAATAAAGGGCTGCACTGCTCCACCGCTTCTGCAACGATCGCTGCTAGTTCCAAGGGTTCCTGCTGGAGCGTCAGCTTGCCCCGAGCGAGACGCGAGACATCCAGTAAATCATCGACCAGACCTACTAGGTGATGCACTTGACGCTCAATCACTGTCCGTTCTTTGTCTACTTCTGAGATGCCGCGCAGTCGCATCAGGTTCAGCGCAGTCAGGATTGGCGCGAGCGGATTGCGGAGTTCATGCCCCAGCATAGCCAAGAATTCATCTTTAGCTCGGTTGGCTAACTCAGCTTCACGCTGGGCATTGGAAATCTCAGTCACTTCAAAGGCAACTACAACGATGCTGTCGGTCTTGTCATACTCATCGGGGAGAGGTTGGTAAACGACCTCAAAGAAGCACTCCTCAATCGTCTGTGGCTGACCACGATTCAGCATTACCTGGATTCTGCCTATGTAGGGTTGCCCCGTTGTGTAAACAACGTCGAGTAACTCATAAATACCCTGACCCGCCAACTCAGGCAGCGCCGCCTGCACTGACTTACCCACCACTAGTCTGTGGCCAACCAGTTCCAGGTAGCGCTCATTAGCAAACTCAAAGACAAAATCTGAGCCTCGCAGGACAGCAATCCCTACAGGCGCATGTTTAAAGATGCGCGATAGTTGGTTGGCATTGGCTTGCAACCGTTTTTCAAGCAGTACCTTTTCGGTTGTTTCTGTAAATGTGACGAGGATACCTGCGACGTTACCAGCGTCATCTGGAACAGGGCTATAAGAGAAATTGAAGTAGCAATCCTCTGGATAGCCAAAGCGATCGATCGTGAGCTTAAAATTATCAAAGCCAAAGGACTTGCCCTGCCATACCTCTGCCCACATGGGCCCAATGGTGTTCCAAATCTCTGGCCAAGTTTCTTGGGCACTAATTCCTAAAGCTGCTGGATGCTTATCACCTAAAATCGGACGATAGGCGTCGTTATAAAACTGAGTAAATTCCTGGCCCCAAGCAATGTACATTGGCAACTGACATTGCAGCAGGATACGAACAGCAATCTTTAGGCTTTGGGGCCAAGCCTCTACCGATCCGACCGGCGTTTTAGCCCAGTCAATCGTCCGCATGAGCGCACCCATTTCTCCACCACCAGAGAAAGTAGCATGAGCGGCTAACCAATTCGCTTCGTCCCTAGATGCATCCGGTTGCATAGGCCTGTGGTCAACAGTTATTGATTTGTAGTCCCCTACTTCTCATCCTAGAGGATGCGCTTCTAGAAGCTCAGGATTTGCAGCTTCACTACTGATTTGGCTGGTTACTTACTGGAACTAAGTCATTAGCGGAGTTGACTAGAATCAGAATTTTTGTGACCTTCCAGTAACACTTCAAAAGTTGTCCAACCTTGGCCACTGTCTACTCGTAGCTCTCCACCTATTTGCGCCACTAACTTCTGTACCAAGGCTAGTCCTAGGCCAGTTCCACCTTGCCGCCACGGGTCGGCATGAGGTACACGGTAAAACTTCTCAAAAATATGAGGCAATGCAGCAGGCGGGATTTCCGCTTGATTACTCACTTCAAACTGAGTCCTGAGCGCCGCAGTTTGATCAGGGAGAGCAGGGTCGATCTGCTGCTCAACTCTCAGTTGAATCTCGCCTTGAGGTGGCGTGTATTTACAGGCATTATTGAGCAACTCAGCTAGTAATCGAGCTAAGCTATTGCGGTCTGACTGAATCGGCAGAACATGAAGTGGTAGATCAACTGTGAATTGTTGACCCCGCTCTTGCATTCGGGCTAAAAATGGTTGGATGATACTGGTCAGCCAGTCTTGAAGCACAATTGTCTCAAGGGATATAGGATAGCGATCTGCTTCAAGTCGCTGTAAGTCTAGCAAGTCATTGATTAGGTTCGCTTCTCTGGCGCACTCAGCTTGTAGGATTTCTAGGTATTGCTGCTGCCGCTCTGAGGAGGGAGAGAGCTTGAGCATGTGAAGTGCCAGCTTCATGTTAGAAATTGGCGTACGCAGTTCGTGGGATACGGTACTCAGGAAGTCATCTTTGAGTTGATGCAGATGTTGCAAAACTTCGACTTGGGCTTGAGCTGCTTGATATAAGCGGGCTTGACGAATGGCGATCGCGCACTGATTGGCTGCTTGTTGCACTAAGCGGACCTCTAGGTCATCGAACACGCAGTTGGGCAGGCGAAAGATCCATAGGTCTCCTAAGACTCCCTGATCATCAAAGATTGGGCAAGCCAAAATCGCCGCTTGAGGTCTACTAAACTTGGGTGCTAAGCGACAGAACTGTAGGATCTGCCCCTCCAGCAACGCTTGGTGGACATCTGAGACAGTCTCTAGAGGCAATGCACCGCTCTGACTAGAAGGCCAACCAGGCTTCACCGCCTCGTAGTGGATTGTAATGACGTTTTTCTCTAGATCATATAGGGCGGCATTACAGCACTCTGCGATTAGCGCCTGGTTTAATTCCTGTACCACAGTTTCTAGAATCTGGGCTTCATCCAAACTGTCCCGCACCTTATCTGTAACTCTTTTCAGCAGTGCTTCTAAATCGAGGGCTTGTCCCAGTTGCAAGGTACGTTCTTGTAATTCGGCTGTGCGCTGTGTCACGCGCAGCTCTAACTCATCCTTCACTGCTTCTAGAGCTGCAAAAGAGCCCCGCAATTGCGCCGCCATCTGGTTATGAGCTTGAGCTAAAACTCTAAATTCATTCACCCCTCCGAGGCTAACAGTTTGGTTAAAGTTCCCATTGGCTAGGGATTGGGAGGCCGAGCACAAGCGGAGAATTGGGTCAGTAATGCGGTGAGACGTGAGCACGCCTAGAACGATCGCCACCAGCAACGCCCCTAGGCACAGCAAAACCGTAGTGCGTCGGCTTGCTTCGATGTGCTCCATAAAATCTGCTTCTGGTACTACCACTACAATCAACCAATCCAACCCATAACGGTCCGTAAAGGGCATGACTTGCACAAACTGCCGCTGACCCTCCACGACAAAATCGAGTTGTTGGCTCTGCCGAATAGAGCTAAAACTACCAAAGTATTTTTGTAATTGTTGCGCGGTCAGGCGAGTCATCTGATTTCGGCTGGCGATCGCACTTAGCCGTCGTCGCGGGTCCGCCACTCCCTCTAGATTCAAGCTAAAAGGTAGCTCAGCCGTTGAACTAGCCACGAGGTTGCCTGAGCGCTCGATGATAAAGGTTTGTCCAGAGCGGCCCACCTTCAGCCGGTGCAAAAAGTCATCCAGTTGTGAGAGTGAAACCGTGGCATTGGTCGCACCAATTAAAGTCCCTGCTCCGTCATAAATAGGTCGAGTGGCACTGACGGCTAGCCCTCTAGAAGAGAAATAGGGATAGACTGCTGTCCAAGTTGGTTTATTTGCTTGCACCGCCTCTCGATACCAGGGACGAATCCGAGGGTCGAAGGTGGTATCCAGTCGGATCAATTGCTGGCGATTACCTTGCTGATTAATTGTGTAGGTGTGGTACTTGCCAGCAGTGGAGGTATCGATCACGCGAATGACGAGGGTTCCGTCCTGCAAGCGGTCCACAGCATGAATCTCTCCCTGCTCACTGCCAAAGGCGATCGGGCTTAAAGACTGAAACAACTGCATTTGTTGCCAAAAATGCTGCTCCAAACGCTTGCCGTCTCGCAAATTCAACTCCCCTAAGCGAAACGCACTGGCGTTGAGCGCAGTGACCAATTGCGGAGTTTCTAGATAGTCAGCAAGATGCTGATGGACGCGATTTGTAACTTCGTTTCTCAGCTCAGCCGCAACTTCATTGACTGCTCTCTGACCATCTCTTAAGGAAAAATATGCCGTTAACCCAACCGCCGCGGTAATTTGCAGAACAAAAGGAACAATGAGCGCTACTCTGAGCGGCACATTCGATAAATCTCTAAACAGGGGATGCAAGAGCTTCTGCATGTATCCTAGTTTAGAGCCTGCTTAAAAGTGAGTGGGCAGTGGAGTCATTCATGATAGGTACAAAGCAAAAATTATAATAGCTTTTACTTAATACCTTCTAGCCGTGCCTGTCCTGTAGCTTAAGTGTAGCTCAGCAGCCTCACATAATGGTTCGCGCCACGCTTGATCGGAAATTTCTGGCAAGGGATAGCCGAGCGATCGCATCCCTGCCGAATAATATGCTGAATCATTAGGATGGTTGCCCCAGCTTACACAAGAGGTAAGCAAATGCTAAAACAAGTGTTTCCTGGCTTCGATTCAACCAAAATCGTGCCCTGGTGCCGATTTTCCACAATGCGTCGTACGGCTTCCAAGCCCAGCCCAGAGCCTTTGCCCACAGGTTTGGTCGTGAAAAATGGCTCAAAGATGCGTGACTGAGTTTCAGGCGGAATGCCATCGCCAGAATCCATGATGTCAACGCGGACAGAATGCTCTTTACGTTGCGTGGTAATGGTCAGCACTCCTTTGCCATTCATAGCATCAATGGCGTTATCGATTAAGTTCGTCCACACCTGATTGAGTTCGCTGCCATAAACCAGTAACTTGGGCAGCTGCTTATCATAACACCGTTTAACTTGAACTCCCTGCTTGAGTTTATGAGCAAACAATCGCAAGGTATCTTCCAATCCTTGATGCACATCTACTTCTTGTCGAGTGCCTTGATCCAAGTAGGAATAGGACTTCATCGCTTGCACCAGTTCTGAAATTCGCTCTGCTCCCCGCAGACCATGTTTGATCATGGATATCACCTCAAACGAAAGTGATAGCCATTGCAACCCAATCTCGCGTAATTCAGTGGGGTCATCTCGCCAACGCACCATCAGTTGGTCTAAGGTTTCAGTCTCAACGCCTCCCTCTGCTAGGGGTTCTGCCAGTTTCCAAGCTTGGCTAACTCCATAGTCTTCTAGCCAATTTTCTAAGATTTCGGTGCGATCGCTCAGAGTTACAGCATCTACGCGATTGTTCAGAATCAAGTCATATCCCGTATCCCGCGCCTGTAGCCACTGTTGCGTATGTGCGTCATCCACTTGGCGTTTACCATAAACCAAGTTCATGCGCTGGAGTTCTAGAATGGCTGGCGGCATCTCTCGCAATGCCCGCACCAGTGCGGCGGCGGGATTGTTGAGTTCATGAGCTAGACCTGCGGCTAGCGTGCCCAGGGCTGCCATTTTCTCCCGCCCCCGGATGAAGGACTCTAACCCACGCAACCGTTGTTCCACAATACGGAACACCATCCGCTCGAACGTGCGGCATTCGTGCAACAGCGTCAGAAAGTCACTGGCCTCAATTTCGTGAAGATGGCAATCTGTGATGGCTCGCAGGGTCACTGGAGCAGGCTCATCTGTCAGGACTTGAACTTCTCCAAAGAAGGCGGGTGCTTGATGTCTCCCTAGCGGGATCTCTGTCCCCTCACTGCGACGGGTAATCAGCATTTGACCCTTTACCAGGATAAATAAGCCCCGATGCGGATCTCGCTCTTGAATTAGTGTCTCTCCAGCCTGCACCATCACAGTTTGAGTGCGATCGCACACCCACTCTAATCGGGTTTGGGACAGATGTTGAAACGCCTCCAGTTTGAGCAGGTCTTCGATGCACAACTTGCGATTCACCATGTCATACCTTACTTAGATAACGATGGATAAATTGCACCGCGATCGATCCTTCACCCACACCCGATGCCACCCGCTTCACGGAGTTATATCGCGCATCTCCGGCGGCAAAAATGCCGGGAACACTGGTTTCTAAAAGAAAAGGCGATCGATCCTGATTCCACCCTTTGGGAGGCTTGCCATCGCGGATTAAGTCAGGCCCAGTCAGGATAAACCCTCGCTCATCTCGCTCTACTACGCCATCCAACCAATCGGTTTTGGGCATCGCCCCGATAAAGATAAACAAAGAGGCAGCTTCGACGGTTTCGCTCTCGCCTGTGTGGATGTTTTTGATGACAATCGCCTCTAGGTTTTTGTCGCCTTTGACTTCCTCAACCGCACAACCGACACAAACTTTGATATTATTTGTCGCTTCTATCTGGTCAATTAAGTACTGCGACATACTCTTGGTTAAGGGCGATCGCACCAACATCACGACTTCGAGGGCATATTTAGAGAAGTGCATCGCGGCTTGTCCAGCGGAGTTGGCACCGCCCACGATATAAACGGTTTCACCCTGGCAAGCGATCGCTTCGGTCATCGCTGCTCCGTAATAGACGCCCGCTCCACACAGTTGGTCCATGCCTGGCACATCCAACTTGCGATAGGCAACTCCGGTTGCTACTAACAGCGCGTGACAACTAATTTCGCTGCCGTCGGCCAAATGCAGAATTCGGTAGGGATTAGTGATTTGGACTGCTGTTACTTCTTGAGGAGTGAGAATTTCTACCCCAAATCGCCGGGCTTGGGCTACCGCTCGCCGGGCCAAGTCTACCCCACTTAAGCCTACCGGAAATCCTAAATAATTCTCAATGCGCGAGCTAGAACCCGCTTGCCCGCCTGGGGCTTGGCGCTCAATCATGACGGTGCTGAGTCCTTCTGAGGCTCCGTAAACCGCAGCGGCTAACCCTGCTGGCCCGCCACCAATAATAGCCAGGTCGTAGAAAGGACGCTCTGCTTGGGTTTGTAAGCCAATCTTTTCTGCAATCGCCAGATTTGAGGGTTGAATTAACCGGGAACCATCAGGAAACAAAACTAGTGGCAATTGTTGCTTGCCATCAGCTTCGGCATATTCCACTAGCTGCGTAGCTTCACCTTCTAGTTCAATATCTAACCATTGGTAAGGGACTTGGTTTCGCGCCAGAAAGTCTTTCACTTGATGAGACAAGGGAGACCAGCGGTTGCCAACTACCCGAATGCCCTCGAAGGGGGGCCGAAAGGACGCAAACCAGTCGTCTAGCAAATCATCTAAAATCGGGTACAACCGCTCTTCAGGAGGGTCCCAAGGCTTGAGTAGGTAATAGTCGATCTGGATACTATTGATGGCTCGAATGGCAGCATCTGTATCCGCATAGGCCGTGAGCAAGGCCCGCTTGGAGTTCGGGTACATATCCAGAGCCTGCTCTAGAAACTCAACTCCGCTCATTTGCGGCATGCGTTGGTCTACCAAGAAGAGCGCCACAAACTCATTGCGTAGCTTGAGCTGTTGTAAGGCATCCAATGCCGCCTGCCCAGAATCCGCTCGCACAATCCGGAAGCGATCGCCATACTGATGCCGTAAATCCCGTGACACTGTTTGCAGCACATCTGGATCATCATCCACGGTGAGAATTACAGGTTTTGCCATCACTCAATCTCCTGTTATTCAACGGCCACAGTTAGGAATTTTGTATACCATTTATCGATTTGATGCTGCATTAACGTATACATATTCAGCATTTCTAGATAGAGAGCTATCTCAAACGCGATTCCGTTCGGGGAAAAAGCCAGACGCTCACTGAATTGATTAATTGATGGCTCAGTAGTTCTTTCCCTCCTCATCGGTAAAACACCACAGCCATTGTTCTCCTAATTCCGCTGAACTAATCACAGCATGTCCGCTCTCCTCATAATGACGACGTGCATGCTGATTTTTGGAGGAATCGCAGCATAGCATCTTGCCGCAGGTCTGACAGATTCGCAGATGTACCCAGCGATCGTTAGTCCGCATGCACTCTTCACACCGGAACATGGGGTAGTTAGCCTTCGGAATCAAGTTCTCCAGAGTCATTCCATTGAGATGTTGACAAGGCATAGGTTTTTACTATGTGAATGAGTAGGAAGTTTGTTTGGAGAAGAATAAATAGCCTTTCCTGACAACTCCATATAGTTTTATGGAAGGGGATACAGCCATTTGCAAAATAGTTGAGTTAGGTGTGGCATGATGAGATAAGTGAGCAAGGCAACACTGAAGCCTGTACTGATCAGTTGCTGGACCAATATAGGCAAATCAGACATTAGTGGTGCCAGCAAATGGTTCGAGATAGGAAGCGTGAGAAATACTCCTAGCCACGTCACTAACACCATTTTGTAGCGAGGGGGCGGCATCTCCACTCTGTTTGGGAGTGTAAACCAGGTTTCCAGTCCGGTTAGGGTTTGAACCGCTTCAGGCTTTTCAATTAGGGGCTGCAATCGCGCCAGCCACTCTTGCCGGATATCAGATTCTAGCCAAGTTTTGAGGTTACTGTACTGATCGAATTTGAGGATGGCAACATATTCCGGGTGAGTATGATTCCACGGTCGAATTACATTGACTCCCAAGTGTCCTCTAAACTTTTGGGCAACCGCAGCGATACCGTGCAACCACTCTTCATACCCATGCTCGCGCCCAGGGCGAACCGTATGAGAAATGATGGCAGTGACCTGCTGAGTTTTTGCATCTGTACCAATTGCTTGGGGTTCAAACATGAAATGCAACCTCAGTGAGCGATCGCTTCAGACCAATGGAGTATCCACTAAATGTTCTGCCAGAAACCAAACCTGTAACTCGTTCGCAACACTTGACTCACTAACATGATTATCCCTCTTTGAGAAAGTCTAGCAGTGCGGGGTTGACTTGTTCTGCATGAGTCCAGTTGATAGCGTGAGGACCATCAGGTATCACCACTAGACGACTACCTTTAATGAGATTCGGTAACCTGTTACCAGTGGAAGCGATCGGCAGGATGCGATCAGCCTCCCCTTGAATGATCAGGGTTGGCACATCAATGTGGGGCAAGTCATCCCGGAAATCGGTCAACCAGGAGGGTACACAGTCCAAGGTTCCTTTCGCAGAAGCTCCTGCCGCAACATTCCAACTCATCTGGATGGCCTCATTGCTGATGCGATCGCCGAGAAATACATCGACATTAAAGAAATTGTGAAGAAATGTAGAGAGATAGGCGGGACGGTCTGCGACAATGCTCTTCATAATGCCATCGAAGACGCTTTGATCCACTCCTTCCGGGTTATCGTCGGTCTTCAACAGGAAGGGGGGCACCGGAGCCATTAGTACTGCTTTACTCACCCGCTCTGAGCCGTACTTGCCGAGATAGCGCGTCACTTCACCCGTCCCCATCGAGAAGCCAACCAGCAAAACATCACGCAGGTCCAGTTCTGTGATGAGTGTGTTTAAATCTGCGGCGAAGGTGTCGTAGTCATAGCCAAAGGATGGCTGACTAGAGTTGCCAAAACCCCGGCGATCGTACGTGATGACTCGGTAGCCTGCTGCCAGCAAAACCCCTACTTGCTTTTCCCAGGAATGTCCGTTCAACGGAAAACCGTGAATGAGAACCACAGGCTGACCTGTTCCGTGGTCTTCGTAGTAGATATCGATAGTGCCAGAATTTTCTTTGCCAACGGTGACGTAAGACACTTTAAAGTCTCCTTTCTGTGAGTAAGTCTGTGGAATCATTCACCTGTGCCAAGAGGCTACTCTTCTTGGCCACAAAACAGTATTTCAACTAAGCTAGGATGCTTTCATCGCAGCAGTTGCAGCCGCCTCGATAAATTTAGCAACCTCTTTGGGATGAGAGACAAAGGGCACATGACTGGACTTGATCTCGCTAGTTTTGGCACCGATGCGTTTTGCCATAAAGCGCTCAAGTTCAGGGTTGATCGCCCGGTCTTCTTGAGTCACGAGATACCAGGAGGGAATTGTTTTCCAGGCAGCGCGATCCACTGCTTGATTGAAAGCGATACTAGCGACTGGCTTTTGGGTCGCTGCCATCACTCGGGCCTCAGCTAAGGAAACATCCTGAGCAAAGAACTCATGTAGCTTGGCTCGATCAATGAAGAGAAAGCCTGCGGTATCAGGCACAATTGCGGTGCTGAGTGGGGGGGCTGCATACCTACCATTCAACTCACTAATTTTTTCGCCTGCTTCGGGGGCAAAACCAGCGATATAAACCAATGCCTTGACTTGTGGGTTGGTAGCTGCCGCGCTCGTAATCACGCTTCCCCCATAAGAATGTCCAACCACCACGACAGCACCCTTCTGAGCATCAATCACTCGCTTAGTGGTGGCAATATCTTCTGGGAGAGAGGTGAGCGTATTCTGCACAGCCGTCACAGTGTAGCCATCTTGTTCTAGCAACGGAATGATGTGTTGCCAGGATGTGGCATCAGCGAAGGTACCGTGAACCAGAACGATCGCGGGTTTGGAGTTGGAGCTTTGGGTTACTTCCTTAGAAGTGGCTACTTCTGCACGTATCAGCACAATTATTGAAACACTGAATGCCAGTAGCAACAGCAAAAGTTTTTGAATTTTGATGATTAGCATACTCCACCAAATAGCCGCTTCTTCATACTTGTTGATAGGATGAATTTGAGGTTGAGGGAACTACCGAAACACAAAACATAGATAGTCTCCCGCAGCAGAGGTCGCATCGAGCTATCTTTGGATTGTCTTAATTTGCATCACCCTAATTTAGGGAACTCCCTCAGATCTGTCGTCCATTCCAAGTTCATACTTGCAGCCACACAACGATCAGCCATTAGGCAATCTGAAGTATGGGGTTGGCATCCAACTTAAGTTCAGATCTATCTCAAACTTAGAGGCAAAACTCATAGTGCCGTCATTAATGAAGATACGGATATGGCTGTGATTACTCAGGCTAAAGATGAGGTTGAGGCGATCGCGCTGTTCCGCCAAGTGCAACCCGATGTAGCCTTAATGGATTTGCATTAAAACGAAGGATTGCCAGTCTGTAAGCTTGGCACCTTAGCTTACTCCCTTCCCGCCCAAAGATTAGGAACTAAGTGAAAAGATAAGCCCGGATAATCCGGTGCGATCAGATGGAATTTATCAGCAAGCGCAGGCATGAGATTGCGGAACATGTGAGAGGAGGTCGGGAAGCGGTGCAACAGCAAAATCGTTGGATTGTCACGGGAACCAACTTCTCGATAAAAGATATCTAAACTATCGATCGCGATCGTGCAATATGTGATCATGGAATGCCCCCTAGTGGACTTATTGGTTTATTGAAGGCAAAACTGTGGTGCATTTACGGCAACTACTTTGGCATGGGTTGCCACGTCGAGAAGTTAGCAAGGTGTGCCCAGTAAGAACTCAATCCAATAAACGTAAAGATGAGAGCTGCCGTAATTAATACAATTGCTCCAATACTTCGCAGAAACCAATTCTTCTTGAAGTAGAGCGTTGGGGCAGAGAAAACTCCTCCGAGACCAACTAGAATGAACCCAAGTCCTGCCAACAGGGAAATCGGTATTGCGCCTAGGTTGATGATACGAAAGCCAATTACAAGCGATACAAGTCCTGCAAAGAAGCCATAAGCACCGAGGGTCAGCAGGTCCCAACCCATTGCCAGAGCGAGTGAAGTTCCGACGAGGAGAATGCCAAACAGGACTGTTGTTTCACCAAAAGCAATATTGAAACTACCAATCACAGGCCAAGTCAACGTCATGTGTAAGCCAGTGACTAACGCGATCGCACCCACGACCCCGAAGCCTGGAATCCAACGTCTCTGATTTGACTCACCCAGACCGAAATACACATAGGCAGCTAATAGAGCCAGGCCAGCCGCCAGGTTAATGAGCATGAGTGTAATGTAATCAATAAACATGAGATCTCCTATAAATGCTCGGTTTTATTGAGACGTAGATAAAGAGTGTGGAATGCTGATTAATCACCTGAATTGGGGGCAATAGCTGCCATCAATGGCTCAATGTCCCAGCGATCGCGATACCGCCTCCCATTGATAAACAGGGCTGGCGCAGCTTCGACGCCACTTTGCATTCCGCTGGTGATATCCTCATTGATACGATCGCGGTGCACTTGTCTGCTGATGGCTCGCAAAAACTGGCAGATATCGAGTCCGAGATCATTGGCATACTCCACCAAATAGCCACTGCCTAAGGCTTGTTGATGGGTGAATAACATATCGTGCATCTGCCAGAACTGCCCCTGTGCCCCTGCTGCTAGAGCTGCTGCCGCTGCCTTTTGAGCTTGAGGATGGAGTTGAAGTTGAGGGAACTGCCGAAACACAAAGCATAGATAATTTTCCTCCGCGAAGGTCACATCAAGCTGTGCTTGAATTGCCTTAATTAAGGAATAAAGTTCTTTACACTCAAGACACTGATAATCTCCATACTCAACGAGCACCACGTTGGCATCGAGTTTTCCCTGGCGGTAGTCTCGCTCGGAGGGAGGTAGCACTAACGAGTTGCGTTCACTCTGTATCTCCATTGGAGAATCGCCAGATGCTTCTTCAGAAATATCGTGACTCATGCTAAACCTGAGAAGCAAAGAGGGTTCATTATACGAGACGTACTGTGAAATCTCTTTGCCTCAGCCCTAGAACTGTTTGTATGACCCTAATTTAGGGGACTAACGCTAAGCTGTCTTCCATTCAAGGTCCATTGTTGAAGCCATACAACGATCAATCTTTGGGTAATCAAAGGTATTGGCTTGATGTCAAACTTAAGTTCATAGATTGGAACAAGCTTGCAATGCCATCTCAACCACCTGTAGGAGGTCTGCGCGGCTGGCTCCACTGGAGGCTTGGACGGACATGCCAAAGTTGACAGTTAGGACAAAGCGGGCCAAGGCAGCGGGGTCAGTATCAGACGACAAATCCCCTTCCGCGATCGCCCGCTCAAAGCGATCGCAAATTGTTGCCTCGATTAATATTCGGCGTTCTGCCAGTTCTTGATAGAGTGGATCGCTTGGATCAGCACATGAAAGCACAGTTTGGGCATAGAGGCATCTTGGCGGATTGTCTGGATTCGTCAGCAAATCAACCACCCCATACATCATTCGCTCGATCACTTTACGGGCAGTCGGCTCCTTTAGAGCTTGGGCCATGTAGGGTGTTTGTTGCTCTTGGTAAAGATCGAGCACCTTACGAAATAGAGTTTCCTTATTACCAAAAGCCGCATAGAGGCTGGGACGGTTAATCCCCATTGCCTCCGTGAGTTCGGTCAAGGATGTTCCCAGATAGCCCTTGCGCCAAAACACCTGTAGAGCTTTTTCTAAGGCTTCGTCGATATCGAAAGCGCGAGGACGTCCCTGAGCAGTGTGAAGTTTTCTCGTTTCCATACTGTTCAGTATAAAACTTTCTTGACACCCCAAGTTAAGCAGGAGATACTTTCTGTACCGATTGGTAAATAAATTACAGGCTAGTAATTATGATTTCCTTACCAAACGTCATTGTTCAAGGAAAGCTTTACGAAAGCCGCAACTCTCTGGTTTACCGAGGGATTAGAAAATCAGATCACTTGCCGATCATCCTCAAAGTTCTTAAGCAAGACTATCCCACTCCATCCGAACTGATTCGTTATAAGCAGGAATATGAAATCACCCAATCACTTAATCTTGAGGGAGTGATCAAAGCTTACGCACAGCAGGATTATCAAAGAACGCTCGTCATTCTTCTAGAAGATTTTGGTGGCAAGTCCTTAGAAAAATGGATTCGGGACGCTGCTAAGTCATACTGCCCCATGCCTCTACCTGAGTTTCTGCGTTTTGCAATTACGGTTACGAAGATCTTGGGGGACATTCATACTGCCAACGTAATTCATAAAGATATCAACCCCAGTAATATCGTGCTCAATCCCCAAACGGGACAAGTTAAAGTTATCGATTTTGGTATTTCTACACGTCTGGGTCGCACTAATCCTACCTTTAACAACCCCCATATTCTAGAAGGTACTTTAGCGTACATTTCCCCAGAGCAAACTGGGCGCATGAACCGCTCGTTGGATTATCGCACTGATTTTTATTCCCTCGGTATCACCTTCTACGAACTGCTCACTGGACAGTTACCGTTTCCTACCGCTGACATTCTTGAATTAGTTCATTGTCACATCGCCAAACAACCTGTGCCGCCGCATGAGTTGAATGCAGAGATTCCTAAAGCCATGTCAGATATGGTTTTAAAGCTGATGGCGAAAAATGCGGAAGATCGCTATCAGAGTGCATGGGGCATCAAAGCGGATTTAGAACTCTGTGCTCAGCAGTTAACAGAAACAGATCTAATAGGTAACTTGCAGCTGGGGTTGCATGATGTTTCTGATCAGTTTCAAATTCCCCAAAAATTGTATGGACGCAGCGCAGAGATTGCGGCCCTACTGGCATCATTTGACAGAGTGGCCGCAAGAATTAAAACAGGGATAACAGAAATAAAAAGGGAAGAAAACACAGGGGATATAGATATCTCTCGTTCCTCGATTCCTATACCTTCTGAAAGGTTGCTCGTCTCTGGCTATGCTGGTGTTGGCAAATCAGCTCTGGTTCAGGAACTTTACAAACCTATCACAGCAAGACGTGGCTATTTTGTCTCTGGTAAGTTTGACCAATTGCAGCGCAATACTCCCTATAGTGCGATCGCCCATGCTCTACAAAAATTAGTGCAACAACTGCTGGGCGAACCCGATGAGCAGTTGCAACAGTGGCGATCGCGCCTACTTGCAGCGTTGGGAAGCAATGGGCAACTAGTTGTTGATGTGATTCCTGAATTGGAATTGATTGTAGGCAAACAGCCCCCTGTCATAGAAGTGGGAGCAACAGAAGCACAGAATCGTTTCAACCGCATCTTTCAGCAATTTTTACGGGTGTTTTGTTCAGAGTCACATCCTTTAGTAATCTTTTTAGATGATTTGCAGTGGATCGACTCCGCCACGCTGAAGCTAATTGGACTGATGTTACTGGATGAACAAGCCCAATCGCTATTTTTGATCGGAGCCTATCGAGATAATGAAGTACATCCAACTCATCCATTGACTTTAGCGCTAGAGAGCTTACGGAAACAGGGAGCGGTGTTTCAAGAAATTGTTCTTCGACCTTTAATGCTAGAACCGTTAAGCCAGTTGCTTGCTGAGACACTACATCAGGATGTTGAAACCGTTCGTTCTCTAGCTCAGTTAGTATTGCGTAAAACCGAGGGCACCCCTTTCTTTGTCAATGAATTTTTGCGAATGTTGTATGGCCAAAATCTGTTGACTTTTGATGCTGCACACCGAAGCTGGCAGTGGAACATTGCTCAGATTGAAGCCCAGAATATCACTGATAATGTCGTAGATCTGATGCTAGTCAAGTTGAAGAAACTGCCAAAGGACACGCAGCGTCTTTTGCGGCTAGCCGCTTGTATTGGATCTGAATTTGATTTGGATACTTTAGCGCTCGTTTGTGAGCAGTCTTCCAACAGAGTATTTCGAGATTTGCTGCCAGCGCTCCAGGAAGGATTTATTCAGCCTCTCTCTGAATTAGATCAAGACCTATTATTTCAGCAATACAAGTTCCTGCACGATCGCGTCCAGCAAACTGCTTATGCTTTGATTGATCCATCACAAAAACACATTATTCATCTGCAAATTGGTCGCAATCTCCTCGAAAAAACTTTATTAGAACCTCTGTCAGACTGGCTATTTAAATCAGTTGATCATCTAAACTACGGGATTAACCTTGTTACTGATGCTGATGAACGAATTGAGATTGCCAAGTTAAATTTGATGGCAGGGCGTAAGGCAAAAGCCGCGATCGCCTACAGAGCAGCAAAAAAATATTTAGCTCAAGGAAGAGAATGGCTAACATTTTCTAGCTGGCAGAGTCATTATAACCTAACCTTAGAGTTGTATATAGAAACCACAGAAGTTTCGTATTTATGTGGTGAGTTTGAAGATGTAGAGCAGTGGGCAGGAGTTGCTCTGATAGAAGCCAAAACGGTTCTCGATAGCGTAAAGCTCTACGAAATTAAAGTTCAAGCATACATCGCGCAGAAACAGCTAGTAAAAGCCATTAACACTGCATTACAAGTTTTGCAGCAGCTAGGAATTAGTTTCCCTAAAACGCCCACCCCATCGGAAATTCGCCGTGAACTAGACGCGACCACATCTCTCTTTGACAATTGCCAGATCGGGGACTTAATCCATTTGCCAGAAATGATCGAACTGGAAAAATTAGCGGCGATGCGAATCCTATCCAGCATCACGATCACTGCCCAAATCGCTGCTCCTAATTTGACACCGCTACTTGCATCCAAACAGGTCAACCTGTCTATTCTGTATGGCAATGCATTTGTGTCTCCCTTTGCTTACGCCACCTTTGGGTTAATTCTTTGTGGTGTGGTCGGAAACATAGAGTCTGGCTATGAGTTCGGACAGCTTGCTATAAGGCTTTTATCACAGTGTCATACCCATGCCTTGAAAGCCAGGACTTTGAATATCGTAAATAATTTTATTATTCACTGGAAAGAACATGCTAGAGAGCTATTGAAGCCTTTGTTAGAAGGCTATCAAAGCGGGCTAGAAACTGGAGATTTAGAATTTGCTGCCTATTGTGCTTATACTTACTGCTTTCAATCCTATGCGAATGGAAAAGAACTCATAGAAGTTGAACACAATATGGCGATCTATGGAGAAGCAATTCGTCAAATTAAGCAAGAAACAGCATATACCTGGAATCAGATATTTCGGCAGGCCATCATAAACTTGACAGGACAATCGGCCAACCCAACCCAACTAGTTGGCGAATCCTACAATGAGGACAATGAACTGCCAAAATACGAATCCAGAAATGATGGAAGCAGCATCTTTTCTGTCTATTTTAACAAACTTTTCCTATGCTACCTTTTTTCTGAATATGCTCAAGCTGTTGAAAACGGAGTCCTAGCGGGAAGTTATCTGATTCGATTAACAGGCACATCTCTTGAGCCTCTGTACTATCTCTATATTTCTCTCGCAAGGCTCGCAATATATCCTGAAAGCAGCAATCAAGTACAGAAAGAACTCCTCCAAGAAGTTACCCTAAGCCAGGAGAAAATGAAGCTATGGGCACATCATGCGCCAATGAACTATTTGCATAAATATAATTTAGTTCAAGCAGAGACGGCACAAGTTTTGGGGCAGTGGTTTGAGGCGGAGGAGTTTTATGAACAAGCGATTCAAGGAGCTAGGGAAAATGAATATATTCAGGAAGAGGCATTAGCATACGAATTGGCTGCAAAACATTATTTGGCGCGTGGTCGCGAAAAGTTTGCTCAAACCTACATGAAAGAAGCTCACTACTGTTATGAACGTTGGGGAGCCACAGTGAAGGTGAAAGATTTAGAAACTCGCTACCCACAGTTTTTTCCTCAAGCGTCTGATGTGGTTTCGCCAACCTATAAAACTTCTGAAACCACCTCTAATCGCTCAGACCTTGCTTTAGATTTAGCGGCTGTGCTGAAAGCCTCTCAGGCGATATCCAGTGAAATTGAATTGGATCAGTTGCTCCGCTCCTTAATGCAAATTTTAATCGAGACTGCTGGGGCTCAAACCGGATGCTTGATTTTAGAAAATGCAGGTGAATGGGCGATCGAAGCAGCTTGTGAACTTAGTCAAGGAGAGAACGTCTGTACTACGAGAGTGCTGCAATCGCTTCCAACGACAAATCATCTACCAGAATCAATTATTCAGTATGTGATTCGAACTCACGAATCTGTCATCTTGAATGACGCTACTCGTGAAGGCAATTTTATTCATGATCCCTATATTCAGCACCACAAAACTCGATCGCTTCTCTGTTTACCGCTGCTGAATCAAAGTAAGCTTGTGGGCGTGCTGTACCTGGAAAATCAATTAGCAACCGGAGTTTTTTCACCAGAGCGATCGCAGGTGTTGAATCTACTATCTAGCCAGGCAGCGATCGCCATTGAAAATGCCAAACTTTACTCCAAGCTCCGCACAAGTGAAAGCCACATGACACAATTTCTAGAAGCCGTTCAAGTGGGAATTGGGGTATTAGATGCAACAGGCCGCCCCTACTATGTCAATCAACGGGGAACTCAATTATTGGGAAAAGGTATTGACCCTGTCGCGTCACCAGACTATTTTTCGGAGATCTATCAAGTTTATCTATCAGGCACCAATCAGATATATCCAACTGAGAAAATGCCAATCGTCCGAGCGCTGAATGGTGAACGCACTAGGATTGATGATATGGAGATTCATCAAAACGACAAAATCATTCCAGTTGAAGTCTGGGGAACACCAATCTTTGACGAACAGGGTAATGTGACATATGCGATTGCAGCCTTTCAAGACATTACGGAACGTAGACAAACCGAACAACTCCTAACCGATTACAACCGTACCTTAGAGCAACAAGTGGCGGAACGAACGGTAGCCCTACAGAAAAGCGAAGCCGAACTGCGTCGTCGAGAACAAGAACTACGGCTGATCACCGACACTCTCCCTGCTCTAGTCGCTTATGTAGATGGCAATCGTCGCTATCAATTTATTAACCGTACCTACGAGGTCTGGTTCAATCGCAGTCGAGATGAGATTTTAGGTAGATACGTCCATGAATTGCTCGATGAAACCGTTTATCAGAGAGTTGAACCGTTTATTCATCAAGTATTTACAGGGCAAACTGTAAGCCTGGAAGCAGAAGTTCCCTTCCCAGTGGGTAAAAAGTCCATCAGTGCTACCTTGATCCCCGATTTTGATGTCAATGCTCAAGTGGGAGGATTCTACAGCCTCATCACAGACATCAGCGACCAAAAACGTGCCGAAGAAGCCTCCATTCTAGAAGAGCGCAACCGCATGGCGCGAGAAATTCACGATACATTGGCGCAAGCCTTTACAGGCATTCTGCTGCATACTGGAGCAGCGACAGAGTTAATGACCAAGAAACCAGAGACTGCTCAGGCACACCTGGAAACTGTGGATGAATTAGCCCGCACCGGATTAGCTGAAGCCCGCCGATCCGTGACGACCCTCCGACCTAAATTGTTGGAGGAGGGAAACTTGTATCATGCGCTCAATCATCTAACTCATCAAATGAAGTCTTCCACAAAGACTCATCTCACCTGTCAAACCATTGGTGAAGTTTATGCTTTACTACCCGATGTGGAAAATAACCTATTACGTATCGGACAAGAAGCTTTAACCAACGCCATTAAATATGCCAACGCCACTGAAATTTGTATTGAGTTGGTGTACGAGAAGACGCAATGTCTATTACGAGTGAAAGATGATGGACAAGGGTTTGAAGTGGAAGTATACCCAACTCAGGGATTTGGTTTACTGGGGATGAGTGAACGGGTTGAGCAGATTGGCGGTGAATTAACCATCAGCAGCCAGCCGAATCAAGGTACAGAAATCATTGTCATCGTAAACCGGGAGTAAGCATCTCATGAGTCAACCAGCGACTATCCAGGTTCTGCTTGTGGATGATCATGCCATTGTCCAACAGGGATTGGCAGCTATCATCAATGAAGAATCGGATATGGCTGTCATTGGTCAGGCCAAGAATGGGGTTGAGGCAGTTCAGTTGTTCCGTCAAGTGCAACCCGACGTGACCTTAATGGACTTGCGGATGCCACAAATGGGAGGGGTGGAAGCAATTACGGCAATTTGCACTGAGTTCAATACCGCTCGCATCATTGTATTGACTACCTATGACGGAGATGAGGACATCTATCGGGGGTTGAGAGCAGGTTCAAAGGGATATTTACTTAAAGACTGTAAACCTAATGAACTGAGAACTGCGATTCGTACAGTTCACGAGGGGCTACAATATATTCCCCCTCACGTTGGGGCTAAGTTAGCACAGCGCATGACCCATCCAGAGCTGACCGATCGCGAATTAGAGGTGCTTCAGTTGGTCGCTCAGGGGATGAGCAATCTGGAAATCGGTGCTGCTTTGAGCATTACTGAAAGCACTGTCAAGTCCAACATCAACCGCATTTTAAGCAAGTTAGGCGCTAAAGACCGCACCCAGGCTACCATCATTGCCTTAAAGCGAGGAATTGCCAGTCTGTAAAGCCTGTCATATCGACTTAAGTTTGATTTCAAGTTGAACTTAAGTTCGATGCCAACCCAATACTTCAGGTTGCCTCATGATTGATCGTTTTGTGGATTCAAGTATGGACCCTGAATGGACGACAGATTTGAGTTATCCCCTTAAATTAAGGGCATCTAAACGGTTGCAGAGTTGAAGCGAAGAAAATGGACGGCTGTAGAAGGCTGCCATTGCCTCACGACCCAAAGCTGTGGAACTGAAAATGAAACTCATCTCTGTCAATGTGGGGCTGCCACGGGAAGTGACCTGGAAAGGGAAAACAGTGAGAACTGGAATCTTCAAAGAGCCAGTCCCAGCCAGTGCAAGGGTGATGGTGCGATCGCTGAACCTAGACGGGGATGGCCAAGCTGATCTCTTGGTTCATGGGGGATTAGACAAAGCAATTTATGTCTATCCTTTTGAGCATTATGATTACTGGCGCGCTGAGTTGCCTGACACAGACCTAACGCTAGGCATTTTTGGTGAAAATCTCACAATCACTGGACTGAGAGAAGACGAAGTAAACATTGGCGATCGCTTTCAGATTGGCACAGTCAAACTGATGGTGACACAACCTCGCCTCCCTTGCTACAAACTGGGGATTCGGTTTGGGCGACCCGATATGGTAAAGCGATTTCTCGCCAGTCGTCGCACTGGATTTTACTTTTCCGTTTTGCAAGAAGGAGAAGTCGGAACGGGAGACACTCTAGAGTTGGTGAGCCGAGATAACAACAAGATCACGGTTGCCGACATCACTCAGCTTTATGTGCGTGAGAAAAACAATCCAGAGCTACTTCACCGCGCAACTCAACTCGAAGCTTTACCCAAAAGTTGGCGCGACTATTTCCAGGAACAAAGTCGTCGTCAAGATGGGTAGATTAACTCAATTTTTACCTAAACTTCGCTAAAACCGAACATGTGGGAGATCTTATGTTTATCGATTACCTCACACTCATGCTCATTAACCTGGCGGCTGGACTCGCTCTGTTAGCTGCCTATGTCTATTTTGGTCTGGGTGAGCCAAATCAGAGACGCTGGATTCCAGGCTTTGGGGTTGTCGGTGGGATCGCTTTAGCCACTGGTTTACACATGACATTTACCTGGCCCATTATTGGTAGTTTCAATATTGCCTTTGGTGAAACAACGGTTCTGTTTGGCATTCTCTTCGTCGGCACTTCACTCGCTCTGGCAATGGGTTGGGACCTACTGACCCTCGCTGCTTATGGCTTCTTTGCAGGACTTGTATCGCTTCTAATTGGCCTTCGCATCATCAACCTGGGAATCACACAACTTCCTCTGCTTACAGGCATTGGGTTCATTTTAGTTGGCTTGGGAGGAATTTTTTCTGCTCCGACGCTCTATTTCAAAGAAAACCGATTCTTGCGAACGATTGGAGCAATTGTGTTAATTGTGGCAGCTCTTATCTTTGCTTTTATTGGATTGAGTGCCTACTGGGGACATCTTGCTAACTTCTCGACGTGGCAACCCCAAACCCTGACAAAATAGCTACGTTTCTATTGAAATTCATTACGCTCTTCTGCAAATAATGAAAACTCTTCTGAAAAGAGCCGCCTTATTTCTGGCTCTGCCAACCAGCGTCTTAGCTAATTTCTCTTTACCTGCCTTTGCTGATTCTACGGCTGGCATCATCCTGAGCACGAGATGCCAGGGTGACCACAACATCAATATTTGGCAGAATTCTACTTCCGGTGAACTGCTCTATCGCGCGACTAGTCCCTATGGCAATCTAAGTTTGGGCAGAGGAACCAGCCAAACGACGGAAGGTGTTCGAGTGTATAGGTTTCGGAACAAAAATTATGAATACTGGGTGTGGGATGGCACGTTGGATAACCCCCAGTCCGGAACTTTCGAAGTGTATAAAAACAACCGAATCTTGCTACAGCAACCCTGTACGAAAATCTGAATCCTCTGTAGGTATTCTTCATTTTCTTGAAACTCACTGCTTGCGATCCCTCAATAACTTTACAAGGGGTAATTTCATGACTACGTTTCACACGGTTGCAATCGATGGTTTGGATATCTTTTATCGAGAAGCTGGCTCCCGTGACAACCCAACAATTCTACTGTTGCACGGCTTCCCGACCTCCTCTCATATGTTTCGCAATCTCATGCCTGCGCTTAGCGATCGCTTTCATCTGGTTGCACCGGATTATCCGGGTTTTGGCAACAGTTCGATGCCCACGGTGGCTGAATTTAATTACACATTTGATCACCTAGCTGAGATTGTAGAGAAGTTCATTACCGCGCTCAATCTCAAGAAATATAGCCTTTATGTAATGGATTATGGTGCACCCATTGGCTATCGAATTGCAACTAAATATCCAGAGCAAGTGCAAGCCCTGATTGTGCAAAACGGCAATGCTTATGAGGAGGGACTGCGGGAGTTTACGGCACCGATGAAAGTATATTGGCAAGATCCTTCTCCTGAGAATGCTAAACCACTGAAAGACTTTCTAGCCCTAGAAGGAACGAAGTGGCAATATACCAATGGTGCTCGCAAGCCTGAAGCGATCAGCCCCGATACCTGGAATATGGATCAACATTTCCTCGATCGCCCTGGAAATGCTGAAATTCAAATGGCCCTGTTCTATGATTACAGGACGAATCCACCGCTCTATCCCCAATGGCAGGAGTATTTCCGCACATATCAACCTCCTACGCTAGTTGTTTGGGGCAAGAATGACGACATCTTCCCTGCCGAGGGCGCTTATCCTTATCAGCGTGATCTGAAAGATATTGAGTTTCATCTACTCGATACCGGGCACTTTGCCCTAGAAGAAGATGGAGAGGCGATCGCAGACCATATCCGTCGCTTTATGACCACTCATGTTAAAGAGCTGACGAGATTGTAGAGATTACCCTCTCATTTCTCATCGTCTTGTCACTTCTTACAGACAACTCTTTCAAACTCAACAATTAAGGCATCATCATGCAAAAATTAGATGGGAAAGTCGCTCTTGTTACCGGTGGCACCAGCGGTATCGGTTTTGCTACTGCCAAGGGCTTTGTCGCTGAAGGTGCCTATGTCTTCATCACGGGTCGTCGCCAGACTGAACTGGATGCTGCCGTAGAAGCGATCGGTAAAAACGTTACGGGTGTTCAGAGTGATGCCTCTAAGATGGAAGACCTCGATCGCCTATTCGCCACGATCGAGCAAGAGCAAGGACACCTCGATGTGATCTTCGCCAATGCTGGCGGTGGAGAAGTCGCCCCACTTGGAGCCATCACTGAAGAACACTTTGACAAAACGTTCAACACGAACGTCAAAGGTCTATTGTTCACTGTGCAGAAGGCACTGCCCCTGTTGCCAGAGGGGGCTTCCATTATCCTGAACGCCTCGATTACTTCTATAACAGGTACCCCAGCCTTCAGCGTTTACAGCGCTACCAAAGCCGCTGTGCGATCCTTTGCCCGTAATTGGATACTCGACCTCAAGGAGCGCAAGATTCGCGTCAATGCTATCAGTCCTGGTGTCGTGCCCACTCCTGGCTACAACCTGATGGGACTGAGTGATGAGCAGGTGCAGGCATTCATAGAAGGCCAAGCCTCCACTATCCCTCTGGGACGAGTCGGCACACCCGATGAGATCGCCAAAGCCGTTGTCTTTCTCGCGTCAGACGATAGCAGCTTTGTCAATGGTATTGAGCTGTTTGTCGATGGCGGTATGGCACAGATTTGAAGCGCGATCGCAAGCGGCCAACTCACCTCATAACGGTGAGAATCTTCAAGGAGTGTCAACTCGATCAATCCTGGAATCGTGGAAATGGAGGGCATACAAGCAGCGGGAATGATCGGGAGCGATTACCAAAAACAGGTTGAAGCGCTAACCCCACTGGGTCGCATGGGACAGCCACAGGACATCGCATCTGCTGCTGTCTTCTTCGTGTCCTCCGATTTAGCCTGGATCACTAGGGAAACGCTCCACATCGCGGGTGGTACTTAACGAGGAGAACCGTGAACGTCAACAAGTAGGGAGGGAAACCATGAACATCAACCAGAATGACACCGCAGTAGTCGTCATCGATCCGCAAAACGATGTCTTGAGCGAAACAGGGGTCTCCTGGGATTTGGTAGGTGACAGTGTTAAGGAGAATAAGACCATTGAGAACATCGAACGCATCTTCAAAGCCGCTAAGCACAATAAATTTGAGGTCTTCATCTCTCCCCACTATTATTACCCCACCGACTACGCCTGGAAATTTGCTGGAACCGTGGAGCAAATGATGCTCAAATCCAGAGAGTTCGATCGCAAAGGTGCATTGAGCCTTGATGGTTTCTTGGGTTCTGGTGCTGACTGGCTCGATCGCTACAAGCCCTTCATTGAGGATGGCAAGACGATCGTGGTTAGTCCTCATAAAGCTTATGGACCGCAGAGCAACGACCTCGTTTTGCAACTGCGTAAGCGCAACATCAGCAAAATTGTTCTGCTCGGAATGCTGGCAAATATTTGTGTTGAAGCTCACCTGCGCGATTTGATCGAACAGGGATTTGAGGTTGCCGTCATCAAGGACGCAACGGCTGCCCCTCGACATCCGGATCTGGGCGACGGCTATAAAGCGGCACTGATCAATTTTGGGTATATCGCCAATGCAGTGCTGTCTACGGACGATGTTATAGAAGCAATGGCGTAACGGTGTGATGACGCGGTGGCCCGATTCCTTTATCTTGACTTTAGCGATCGCGCCAAGAGTAACCTTCTGCCGCTCGCAACTATGGAACGAGGACAGCAAAATGAACCGATCGCCCTTAAAAGTGTGGATTTTGACAACCAGTATCGTAAGCGCATTGCTTTATACTCAACCGATCGCTGCTCAAGTCATTCCTGACACTACACTCCCCGTGGGAGAGCGATCGCAAGTGACAGGCAATACCAATGCTCAGATTGATGGTGGGGCAAGACGGGGTGGCAATCTGTTCCACAGCTTCAGCCAGTTTTCGGTGCCAACTGGAGGCTCTGCCTACTTCAACAATTCCATAAATGTACAGAACATTTTCAGTCGCGTTACAGGTGGGTCAGCCTCCAATATTGATGGCGTAATTCGGGCAAATGGCACTGCAAATCTGTTTTTGCTCAATCCTCATGGCATCCTGTTTGGTCCCAATGCTTCGCTCAATATTGGTGGCTCGTTTGTTGCCAGCACAGCCAGCAGCATCGACTTTGTCGATAATTTTCAGTACAGCGCCACGAATCCTCAAATGACGCCGCTGTTAACTGTTAGTGTTCCAGTTGGGTTGCAGATGGGAGCTAATCCGGGGCAAATTGAGGTGCAGGGGAATGGATACGATTTATCCGCTCAAGTTCCTATTCTTTCCTCTATTGTCAAAGGTGATAGTACAGCAGGGTTGCGGGTGCTAGGAGGTCAGACTTTGGCCTTAATTGGAGGGGATATAAACATTGCTGGCGGCACGCTGACGGCAGAGCAAGGCCGAATCGAGTTAGGTAGTGCACGCGATGGGCAAGTGGGTCTTGGTGATGGCTTTGTCCTCAGCTACCCAGAAGTACAAAACTTTGGTGATATTCGTTTATCGCGACAGGCGTTAGCCTATGCGAGTGGGAGCAGTTCAATTCAGGTACAAGGAAATCAAGTCTCGCTAGCAGATGGGTCACTGCTGTTGATTCAAAACCAAAGGGCTCAAGCGGGAGGAAGTATCAAAGTAAATGCTGCCCAGTCGCTAGAACTGAGCGGAATAAGCCCAGATGGTAGGTTCTCAGCTGGCTTGACTAGCCAAACTACTGGACTTGGAAGTGGGGCAGACATTACAGTTTCGACTAGGCAGTTAGCTGTTCGGGATGGGGCAGGAATAGCCACTAATTCCTTCAGTTCTGCCAAGACGGGCAACATAACTGTGCAAGCTTCTGATTCAGTACAACTTATTGGGTTTTCATTCATTAATCCTATTTTTCTTAGCAGCATCGCTACTAAAGCTTTTGGCTCTGGAGTTGGAGGAACGGTAACGGTATCAACAGGGCGGTTAGTTGCTTTAGATGGAGGAAGCGTATCATCTCCCAATTATGGAACTGGCAGGGGTGGTACTGTGGTGGTAAATGCAACTGAAGCAGTAGAACTGATAGGGAAGTCCCTCTTTTCCTCTCCCAGCACTGTGACCTCTACCTCTCTCAATGCTGGAGATGCTGGGGTAGTTACTATTAACACGGCGAGACTAGTGGTTCAAAAGGGAGGCAGTGTTACTTCTTCCGTCTTAGCAACTGGTAACGGTGGCAGTGTCACCATCAATGCCACGGAGTCTGTTGAGGTCAGTGGTACAGTACCCGGCGCTCTTCCCAGTTATATAGGTTCGGCTGCCCCTATTGCACCTACAGCCTTACGACAAGCTTATGGGTTGCCTGACACACCGAATGGAAATTCAGGCAACGTGACCATTAATACGCCTTTTTTGAGCATCAATGATGGTGCAAGTATCACTGTCAGCAATGATGGAACTGGGAGTGCTGGCATATTGCGGGTGAATGCCAACTCGATTTCTCTAGACCGTGACAGTTCAATTACAGCCGCTACTGCCTCTGGTGAAGGTGGGAACCTTGATCTCAATGTGCAAGGTGTTCTGCTGCTGCGAAACAGTAGTCAAATCACTGCTTCGGCGGGTGGTAATGGTAATGGCGGTAACATCGAAATTAATGCAAGCTCGATTGTTTCTGTACCCACTGAAAATAACGACATTCGTGCTAATTCTGTGAACGCTCGTGGCGGTAACATCTCGATTAATGCCTCTGGCATCTTTGGCATCCAGCCTCGACCTCAAGACACACCTTTAAGCGACATCACCGCGACCGGAGCCAAGTCTGCCTTAAGTGGCAGCGTCCAACTCAACATCAATCAACTTGACCCCACTTCTGGCTTAATCGGGCTACCCACAACGATCGTCGATTCAGCGCGCCTGATTGCCCAAGGATGTCCTGCTAATCAGGGCGACTCGTTCATTATCAGTGGTCGCGGGGGCTTGCCGCCCAATCCTGAACAACAGTTAGACGATGATGCCAACTGGCAAGACCGTCGTAGGTTAGCTGTGTCACAGCAGCAAACGGATAGTAAGAGAGAGGTGAGCCGCAGTCAACAGCCAGAAGCAGAGGATACGGACACAAAGAGACACAGAGAATTCCTTGATTCAACATCCAACAGTCAACATTCAGAGATTCCCTCTCCCACCCATCCCTCAATTACCGAAGCGATCGCATGGCAAGTGGCTCCTACTGGAGAGATAATTCTGATTGCTAACACACCTAACCAAGTTAGGCAGGATTCGGTGGACCATCTAACCCTCTGCCAGAGAAGCTAAAGAACGGTTTGAGTAAGGTTAACTTATCTATTTTGTTTAGTCTGATTTTGCAAAATCTTTGATAATGATGTAATAACCCAGCTAGCAATAGATATCCATTGATATCAGTAATGAAAGGAGCCAAGCGAGTAGATGCATCAGGAGCGCTGGGGCAGGCGAATCCATCAAGGAGAATCCATCGTACAAGGGCTCTTTTCAGAAAAAGGATGGCGGCGATTCCTGCATTTTGTTGTGTTGGGGCTGTTCATCGCTGTTAGCCTGCATGCAGAGATTGCAGTTGGATTACAAGAGACTGGCAACTGGAAGGCAGAGAAGACAGAGCAAATTAGGATCACATCCAATTCCCTACCATCTTTTACAATTTCTCCTTCCGCCCAAGTGCAGCAAGCCGAAGCGCACTACCAGGCAGGGCAGCTGTCAGAAGCAATCGCCCTCTGGCAAAAAGCTGCAACCCGCTACGAGGCGAAAGGCGATCGCCTCAATCAAGCGTTGGTTCTCAGTTTTCTTGCCACTGCCTGGGCAGACTTGGGGCATTGGATGCAAGCGAATGACGCCATCGATCAAGCAACCTCGCTGTTAAACGCCCAACACTTAGCAGCCAATCCCGATACCTCACCTGTTCGCGCCCAAGTGCTCACCGTTCAAGGAGAGCTACAGCTGACTCAAGGTCAAGCAGCCGCAGCATTGGAAACGTGGCGACAGGCTGAGACGGCCTACCGCCACACCAACGATACCAGCGGTATCTTGGGCAGCCAGATCAATCAAGCAAGGGCGTTGCAGTCAGAAGGTCTTTACAGACGAGCCACAACGCTGCTCACCCAAGTAGAACAATCTCTGCAAAACCAGCCCGATGCGAAACTCAAGGTAGCCGGATTAAGAAATCTAGGCAAGATGCTGCGCTTAGGCGGCGATCTGGCTCAATCTCGGGTGGTCTTGGAAAAGAGCTTGGCGATCGCTCTCAAGCTTCGAGACGATACCGCTAAATCTGCATCTGACATCAGTGGCATTCTCCTCAGTTTAAGCAACACGACTCGCGCTCAAGGAGAAACCGATACCGCACTTGCATTCTACCAACAGGCAGCAATCGCAGCTCCCTCGCTCACCACAAAAACGCAAGTTCAACTGGCTCAGCTCAGTCTGCTGGTTGAAGCCGAGCGGCTGACAGACGCGCAACACTTGTTGCCAGACCTCCAATCTCAAATCACTAATTTGCCCCCTAGTCGTCTAGCTATTTATGCCCGCATTAATCTAGCTCAAAACCTAGTCAGAATGAGGGGCAGAGAGGTAGAAAGAGCAGGGGAGATATCTTCTGAACGTCTCAGCACCTCAGCTCAAGAACTCGCTGCTGCGGTTCAACAAGCTCATAGCATGGGCGATCGTCGGGCTGAATCTTATGCCCTTGGCACTTTAGGCAGCTTGTATGAAACGACCCATCAATGGGACAGTGCTAGAACCCTAACGCAACAAGCGCTGAGTTTGGCTCAGTCTATTGATGCGCCCAGTGTGGCCTATCAGTGGCAGTGGCAGCTCGGACGAGTCTTCTGTCAAGATACACAGCCCTGCACTGCCGCTGGAAATCTGCAAAACGCAACGGCTGCCTATGCAGAAGCGGTTAAAACCTTGCAATCCCTCCGCAGTGATATAGCCGCGATTAACCAAGAGGTGCAGTTCTCGTTTCGAGAAAGCGTTGAACCCGTCTACCGACAATTTGTGGAACTGCTGTTGCAATCGGACAGCAATGCACCTAGCCAGGAAAACTTGAAACAAGCGCGTGAGGTGATCGAAGCCCTGCAATTAGCAGAACTAGATAATTTCTTTCGAGAAGCCTGTGTCAATGCTCGTCCCGTCAAAATTGATCAAATCGATCCGCAGGCTGCCGTCATTTATCCAATCATTTTGCCCAACCAGTTGGCCGTGATCCTGGCGTTACCTAATCAACCCTTGCGCTATCACAAGACTCTACTGGCTCAAACCGAAGTAGAGCGCATCCTCGTCCAAATGCGTCAATCTCTTAGACCCACCGCCTTTGTAGAAGATTGGTTGCCCGCTGCTCAACGAGTTTACGATCTACTCCTGCGTCCCGTGAAGACTGAACTGGCGGCAAGTGGGATTAAAACCCTTGTGTTTGTGCCTGATGGCTGGCTGCGGAGTTTGCCAATGGCAGTCCTCCACGACGGTCAGCATTATCTGATTGAAAACTATGCAGTTGCGCTTACTCCTGGTTTACACCTATTGCAACCCCAGCCGATCAAGCGTCTACAGCTGCATGGGCTACTAGCAGGATTAAGTCAAGCTCGCGAAAGCTTTCCAGCATTGCCGAATGTTGCAGTCGAAATTAATCAAATCAACACAAAAATTTCAGCTCAGGTGCTGCTGAATCAGGCGTTTACCAATCGATCGCTGCAAACCCAAATTGAGTCTACTCCTTCGTCCATCGTTCATTTAGCAACACATGGTCAGTTTAGCTCGAAGGCTGAAGATACCTTTATTTTGGCGTGGGATGGACGCATCAACGTCAAACAATTGGATCAACTGCTCCGGGTGAGAGAGGGAAATTCCAACCCCATCGAACTGCTGGTCTTGAGCGCTTGCCAAACTGCCACGGGCGATAGTCGAGCGGCACTGGGGATGGCAGGAGTCGCAATGCGATCGGGGGCACGCAGTACCCTGGCTTCACTCTGGTCAGTTGGCGATCGCTCTACTGCATTGCTCATGATTGAGTTTTACCGGGAGTTAGGTAAACCTGGAATGACGAAGGCTGAAGCTCTGCGTCGGGCTCAAGTTAGTTTGTTGCACCAAGAGGATTACAACTCTCCTTACTACTGGTCGCCGTTTGTTCTGCTAGGAAATTGGCTCTAAAAAACCTTCGCTTTAAAGACCTCACTTCTTTAAAAACCTTATGTCTTGTATCAAATCTTTGTTCTGCTATACATCCATCAGCCTTGCTCTAGCCTCAGAACTGGCGATCGCGCTCAACCTGACTGTCGCAATTACTCCTAGCGCCGCAACAGCGCTGTCTGAAAATGGAAACCGTTCAGTATATCAGCAAGCCCGCAAGCCAAACCCTCCTCCCCCGCCGCCTACGAATCCGGGTAGCTCAGCCGCAGGGGGGCGACGTAATCCCGCTGCTTGCCCTCAAGATGCGGTGGCGGGAACCAAGAGTCCGTTCTTAACAGCCTTTAGCCCAACGAGCAAACCAGGCTTAACCGTCGCAGCGCATCCCACATTTTTGGTATACGTGCCCAGAACTAGGGCTGAAACTGCCGAATTTAGCCTTCGCAATCGAGCGGGTCAAGGGATTTACCGAACGACGATCGCCTTGAGCAATACTCCCGATATCATCAGCATCACCTTGCCCGATCAGGTAGCGCCTTTAGAGATTGACAGGACATATGTATGGTCGTTTGCCATCATTTGCAACCCAACCGATCGCGTTGCCGATCAATTTGTTACAGGTATCGTACAACGAACGAAGCTTAGTCTGGCTCGCTTACGTCAAATTGAGCAAACACCCCCCAGACAGCGCCTTGTCCTGTACCAGGAAGATCGCATTTGGTATGATCCCCTCGCTCTCCTGTTCGAGTTAAAGCGCAGCCAAACCAATGATTCAGACATCGGCAGAGCTTGGCGTGAATTTTTGCAAGCGGGCGGAATGGAGACGATGCTGAATATCAGCCCAGCCAAACCCAGATAACTTGTGTTGAGCGATCGCGTTTATCCTATGTGGACAATCCTGAAGCAGTTTATTTGGCGATGGCGTGGAGTTCTGGTAACTGCTCCCAGCATTGCTGGAGGATTGCTGATTTTGCGATTTGCTGGAGCACTTCAGTTGCTGGAGCTAGCAGCACTTGACCAAATGTTCCGCCTGCGTCACTTTGAACCAGCTGATCCCCGGATTGTCCTTGTTACCGTAGATGAGTCAGACATCAAGCAACTCGGGCGGTGGCCCATGTCTGATGCGGTGCTGGCTCAGTTAATTTTATCCATCAAACAACAGCAGCCGAGAGTCATTGGTCTGGATATCTTTCGAGATCTACCTGTAGAACCGGGTCATCAAGACCTGATCAACGTTTTCATCTCTACCCCTAATCTCATTGGGATTGAGAAAGTGATTCAAACGGCTCAGGGTGAGGTGATTCAAGCACCTCCAGCCTTAAAGCGGCGGGATCAGGTCAGCGCCATTGATCTTCTCTTAGATATCGATGGCACAATTCGTCGCAGTTTGCTGTACTTAAGCAACAAGGACGGGCGAGCAATTGCCACCTTAGGAGCACAACTAGCCTTTGTGTATCTCAGAGGTGAAGGTATCGAGCTAGAAACGATCGACTCCAGTCAAGGTCAGTTCCGATTAGGCCGAGCCGCATTCACTTCTTTGCGGTCTAACGATGGGGGTTATGTGGGCGTTGATGCGGGTGGATATCAAATTCTGTCAAACTTTCCCAAATTCCTAAACGATTTCCATACTATCTCCATGACAGATGTGTTGCGGGGTCGCATACCCAAAAACTTAATGCGCGATCGCATTGTTTTAATTGGATTAACGGCAGAGAGCATTGAAGACAAATTTTTCATCTCTTACACCACGGATTTAATTGCAGCACCCCCTGGTGTCGCAGTTCACGCTTTATTAACGAGTCAATTGCTCAGTGCGGCTTTAGAGGGTCGTCCTCTATTGAGCGTCTGGCCGGAACCGCTGGAATGGCTATGGATCATATTTTGGTCCGCGATCGGAGCCGTCATTGGACGGATATCTCGATCGCCCCGCCAAACCGCATTTAGAGTTGTTTTATTGGGAATCGTGCTTTTAGGCAGTGCATACGGACTGTTTCTCGCGGGTTGGTGGATTATTATCATTCCCCCTCTGCTAGCTCTCGCGGCGTCTGCCATTACCAGCAGCAGCTACCTACTGTGGGACAATCTGAAGGAGTATGCCCGCACCCTAGAGCAAAGGGTGGAAGAGCGGACTCTCAAACTAGAGCAAGAAATTGCGGAACGAAAACAGGCAGAAGCGACCCTAAGTCAACAAAAACAACTCTTACAAGCGATCGTAGAGCATATTCCTGTCATGATTACACTCTACGATGCAGAAGGAGAAATCGAATTTGTCAATCATCAGTTTGAGCAAACTTTAGGATGGTCAACCGCAGATCTGCACCATATTGACCTAATTGCTGAATGTTGTTTCAATTCGGAACAGCAGCAGATTCTAGACCATATGTTAGCCGCAACTGGCACTTGGTCAGACCTCAAAATCAGAACCAAAGACGAGCGTGTGGTCAACACCGCGTGGGCAAATATTCGGCTTCCCAACGGCATGAATGTTGGTATTGGGCAAGACATTAGCGATCGCAAACGAGCTGAAGCAGCCTCCATTTTAGAAGAACGCAACCGGATGGCTAGAGAAATTCACGATACGCTAGCGCAGGCGTTTACAGGCATTCTGCTGCATGTTGGAGCGGCAACCGAAATCATGACCAGAAAAGCAGAGGCTGCACAAGCACATCTGGAAACTGTGGATGAATTAGCTCGCACTGGGCTGGCTGAAGCCCGCCGATCAGTCGCGGCGCTACGACCCAAACTCTTAGAAGAGGGAGATTTATTTAGTGCCCTCAAACATCTAGTCAATCAAATGAAATCTTCTACGAAGACTCAAATCACCTGTCAAATCATGGGTGGAGTCTATGCTTTACCACCTGATGTGGAAAATAATCTCTTACGCATTGGCCAAGAAGCCTTAACCAACGCGATTAAATATGCCCAAGCCACTGAAATTTGGGTTGAGTTAGTGTACGAGGAGACGCAATGCCTGTTACGAGTTAAAGATGATGGACAGGGCTTTGAAGTGGATCAAGTATATCTAACGAAGGGATTTGGTTTACTGGGGATGAGTGAGCGGGTTGATCAGATTGGCGCTGAATTAATCATCCACAGTCAGCCTGCTCAGGGCACGGAAATCATTGTGGTGGTGAATCGAGAGTAGGTCCATGAGACAATCAGCAGGAAATTCCGTTGTTCCGTCAAGCGCAACCAGAAACTCTAACTCAAAATGGGTTATACAGGATGGAGAAGTAAAGTCCATTTTCTTGCAATGTTTCCTTGCTCGCATCAACCGAGACCAAAGGCATTCCCCAATCTAATCGAGCGGTGAGGCGATCGCCCATTTGCCAGCGTAGTCCCAAGCCAACTGATGCCAGCGTATTAGGGTCAGCTTCTTCGCGATCGCCCCGATTCCAAGCTGTGCCAAAGTCAACAAAGGGAGTCAGTTGTAAGACGCTATCCCACCGACGAATCCGAGCAACAGGTAAGCGTACCTCCGCAGAGGCAAACAACCCATTGTCGGCGAGCAACAAATCTTGTCGATAGCCACGTACCGTTTCTAGCCCACCTAAACCGATCTGCTCTAGTGGTACCAGGGATTGAGCAGCCAGTTGCACATCTGTTCGCAGTAACAACAATGTGTCTGGAGCCAGCAACCTGACCCACTGCCCTTGTCCTCGCCATGAGAAAAAACGGCTATCTGGTCCGGTGTCGCTAAGGGTGGCATCTAGAGCATCCAGACCCAAACTAAATTGAGAGCGAGCCGCAAACACTTCTCGGTTACTGCGTCGCGTCCACTCCTGAAAAAAACGTAAGGCGGAGATGTGGGTTTTGCCTTGCTCATCCGCTCCTAAGGCAGGAAACGGAATATCTCCACCCAGTAACGAAGCTTGACTCTCGCGCCGACTGGCAGTGAGGCCAATGGCGAATTCTTCGCGAGGGGTTTCGACAAGCGGTTGGCGCAGGTTCAGTTCGTAATAGCGAGAGTTGGCATCAATATCGAGCTGGTCAAACGGCTCTTCTATCACCTGGCTTGCCGAGGTGCCGTAAGCCAAATTTAGGGTGCCATTGTGAGCATTCAGGGGTAAGGTGTAGCTGGCATCGAGGGAGTTGCTGCCAGCCGTATTGGTGTAAGCAGCACTGAAACTGTCTCCTAGCCCTAGTAAGTTAGCTTCACTGAGTTGTAAGCGACGACGAAACGTCCCCACGCTGGGCGATCGCCCATTATCCAGTGTTATCTGTGTATTAAAAGTCTCTGCCTCGGTGACTCGAACCTCTAACAAATTTTCGCCAGGTCTGGTTCCCGCAGATAATTCAGCTGAGAGGCTCTCGATCAGGGGATTGATTTGTAGCAGTTGCAAAGCTTCGAGCAAGCGATCGCGGTTCAGTGGCTGTTGGGTAGCGATCGCCAATCGATTCTGCACATAGGTTGGCTTTAACCGTCGCGTTCCGGTGATTATAATCTCTTCTAGCGTTCCTTCTACGATTTGAATCGTGACCACGCCATTGCGTAATTGCTGCGGTGGAATGTAGGCCCCCGAAGTGATGTAACCGCGTTCTACATATAGCTGGGTTAGGGCCGAACGCGCCTGAAATAATTCTGCGAGGGAAATGGGGCGCTGAGTAAATGCTTGAGTTACCGCTGCTAATTCTGCGGGACTGAAAACAGTACTACCCACCACTTCAAACCGCTCTACAGTTATGGTAGCAGGCACGTTATCTGGTAAGGGTTGTGGTTGCGTGACGTCAGGACTAGAAGCCGGGGGTCGCAGCAACTCTTCTGGCGGTGGTAAGACAGGAGAAGGCTGAGGTGTTTCTGGGGTAGGAATATTGCGGGATGGAGGTTCTAAGATATCCGGTGGTGGGAAAGAAGCTTGGCTAAGAACCAGTTGTGAAGCAAAAGTTGGATTTTTATCTACAGTTTGGGCTGGCAACGGATTGGCTGTAGTGCTACTAATCAATAGCATCAAACCCAAATGCCACAAATCTTTTCTCAAATGAGGATAAAGTGCAATTCTTGTGAACACTACAAGCCAGAGCTCGATCCTATAAAATATAGCCCCTGCCTCGCATCAACTAATTTTCGCCTTCGCGTCAATTATATGTAGAACGAGCAGAGCCTAGCCTACAAGAAGTAATTCTACAGCAGACTAATCTAAAGGGCGCGAGGCTATAGGGTAGTAGGACTTGAAGAAACTAAACATTTATCATGCGTTGATAACATTCATTGATGGCAGTGGAAACGGTGCCTCTTTTTCACCCGTTAACCCCAAGTCTGGCAAAGAACTATCCTTTCCAAGGAAGCGGGGCTCGATAAGGATTTTCATGCATATCTAACACTTCCCAGGTTCGAGGATTTACCTGCCCTGTTACTGGAACTTTGTACCGCTGCTGCAAATCCCTCACCGCAGATTCCGTAATGGGACCAAACACTCCATCCACCACGGCACCACTCGGATTTCTTAATCTGACTCCTGCGGCTCCTAAAAAGCCATTGTCTGAGAGAACTTGCTGCAACAGTTGAACGCTTCTGCCGCGATCGCCACGTCGCAGGGTAGGTAATGTGAGATCAGTATAGGCGGTGGCGATCAAAACTGGACGCCTTGGTTGTGAAGATACAGGTGCGATCTGCGTTTTGTCTAGAGGCAAGGCTTCACTCAGGCAGCAGGGTTGCGAGATCGCTTTACCAGACAGTGAAACTCCCAGCAGTTCTGCTGCTAAGGCTGTTGGCAAAAATACGTTGGATAGCACAAAAGTGATTTGAGGAATTGAGTTTTGAACTGTGATAGATCTCATGATGCATTGCCTAATTTACACATTCAAAGGAGATGATTAATAGGGCTGTATCGGTGCGATCGCGTTAGTTTGCGATCGCCTTTGGTGCTGTGCTCTGCGCAATCAATGAAGGAGCTTGCTGTGAAGCACAACCTGCGGCTTTAATTAAATCGGCGGCTTTTTCGCCAATCATGATCGTCGGTGCGTTCGTATTGCCTGTGGTGATCCTTGGCATGATCGAGGCATCCACAACCCGCAACCCCTCAATTCCATGTACGCGGAGTTCAGGATCTACCACTGCCATTGGGTCAGTGCCCATTTTGCAAGTGCCCACCGGATGCCACACGGTACTGCAAGTTTCCCGGACGTAAGCAACGAGGGCTGCATCACTTTGCTTCTCGGCACCCGGAGCAATTTCCTTTCCGCGAAACTCATCCAAAGCGCTGGCACCGAACAAGTTACGAAGTAATTTAATCCCGACCACGAGCTTTTGCACATCCGCTTCACTTTGGAGAAAGTTCATTTGAATCATCGGGGCGTCTTTAGGGTCGGAGGAGCGCAAACTGACACTGCCAATGTTTTGGGGATGAGTCAAACAAACAAAACTGGTGAATCCTAAACCAGAGTGGGCATAACCGGGCGGTGCCAACACAACGGGACCGAAGAGAAACTGTAAATCTGGCGCAGCATCCAGATTCCTCTCAGTATGCAAAAATAAGCCCGCTTCAGCCACACTACTGGTGCTTGCCAGATGTAGATCCTGAGTTGCTTCATGTGCCACAGCCACCACAGGGTGGTCTTGGAGGTTTTGCCCCACACCCGGTAAATTAGCCACTACCGGAATTCCCAAAGCTTTGAGGTGTTCTGCATCGCCAATGCCGGAAAGCAGCAGCAGCTTGGGCGAATCGAACGTGCCAGCACTTAAAATCACCTCCTGGTTGACTCCGACCTGGTGCAGCGTGCCTTCGTGCAGGTATTCCACCCCAACGGTACGGGTATCCTCAAACAACAAGCGAGTCACCAACGCTCCTGTCGTTACAGTTAAATTGGAACGCTGGAGAATGGGCACAAGGAAGGCAGCAGCAGCACTGTGGCGCTTACCATCCTTGATGGTCAACTGGTAGAGTCCCGCGCCCTCTTGCTGCATTCCATTAGGATCGGAATTGTGGTCATATCCTACTGCTACTGCTGCGTCTACAAAGCGTTGGGATACCACAGCAGGCGCAATCGGATCGGTGACGCTCAACTCTCCATCAATCCCGTGAAATTCGGATGCGCCTCGCTGCTGGTGCTCCGATTTCTTGAAGTATGGCAGGACATCTTGGTAACTCCAACCGGGATTCCCCAATGACTGCCAGTGGTCATAATCGTGAGGATTGCCTCGCAGATAAATCATGATATTAATCGAACTGCTGCCGCCCAAAACTTTCCCACGAGGACAAAAGATTTTGCGGTCATTCAGGTAGGGTTCGGGTTCAGAGAAATATGCCCAGTCCACCTCAGAGCCTTGTAGACTGAGGCATTGCGCCGGGATGTGAATTTCTGGTTTTATATCTGGGTTACCCGCTTCAAGTAACAACACGGTTGTGTCACTGTCTTCGGTGAGGCGGTTGGCGACTACACAGCCTGCCGAACCTGCACCAATCACAATGTAGTCATACTGGGTCATGACATCTTCCTCGGTTATTTGTAATGGCTTTATGTTTCACAAGCAGGCTTATGTTTTAAATATTTCTTAAACCAGCTCAAGGCAGTTGTGCTGGCAATCTCAAAGCCTTCTCCTTGGAATCCGTCAAAGTGTCCACCTTTCAGAACTGTGAAAGACTTTGGCTCGATCGCGTCTGCATAGACAGCGGCGGCCAATTGGGGAGAGGCCAGGAAGTCTTGCTCGCCCACAATCAGACATAGCGGAGTGGGAAAGATGGCCTCAGGGTGAGGCACAGCTTCGTAGTAGAGACAATGTTCAATCGATTCAAAGGTGAGCCGATTTTCCCATCTACCTTCGCTGGCATCCTTAGCCAATTCAATCCAAGTAAAGGCATCGGGTGTCGCTAGAAAGGAGGGTTGACCGGGCGGGGCAACCAAGGGGAAGTAGCTCACCTCTCCGGTTTGATACCGTTTGATCCGATCTTCTGCAAGCAACTTTGTGAGTTCATGGAGTGCAAGGGGGGAGACCAAACGGCGAGAATTGAGAAATGCATTCACTGTCGGCATTTGGGCTACTACAGCTTTCACGCGCCGATCGAATGCCGCTACGTGCAGGACGTGACCACCGCTATACGAGAAGCCCCAAAGACCAATACGTTCAGGGTCGACTTCGCTTTGAAGCTGAGTCCAGGTAATAGCATTGCGGTAGTCTTCATGCTGCTCGGTCGGGAGCATTTGACCCCGAGGCTCTCCCTCGCTGGCACCCAGGTATCGATAATCGAACAGCGTGACGGCGAACCCCGCTTTAGCGAAACGCTCAGCAAACTGCGGCAGTCCCATCTCTTTGGTTAAGCCAATGCCGTGAGCCATGACAATAGCAGGACAGCGATCGCCAGGTGCGACATTATCCGGCGTGTAAAAAGTGACGGCACACTTTAACCCTTTACTCTCGAAACTAGTTCTTCTTTCCATAGCTGCTTATCCTCTGATTCATCTGTCATGAAAGCGATCGCCCAGCCACCTTGTCACTGATTAGGCAGGGGTGGGTCGCAGTCCTGTGGTCATTGCTTGGGAGGCGGAGGAATAATCTCGATGCCGTACTTAGGTGCAGTAGTGAGGATCTTATCTAAGTCTTTAGCATTCAAAGGTGGGGCAGCCGTAATTTGACTATTCACCGCTTTTCCCACTTCGACAATAAATTTCTCAAAGCCAGCAGGTGTCACCCAAACCAACATTTTGGCGGGGACAGAGGTTGTATTGGTAAATTGATGCAGCTGGCCTTTGGGTGAATGGAGGAAGGTTCCAGCCGTTGCCACCAAGGTGCGATCGTCAAGCTGAAATTCAATCTCTCCGTCTTGTACATAGAACGATTCATTTTCTCGGCTGTGCCGATGGGGAGGAGTACCACCTTGAGGCGCAACGATAACCTCACAAAGCGCATAGGCTTCCCCGGTCTCTTCACCAATGGCTTTGAAGGTATAGAGGTCTTGACCAAAGTAGTAAGAACGACCTTGATCCGATTGAACAAAAAGTCCGTTTTGGTTGATTGTCATTGTCGTCTCCCAGTAGACAAGTTGTTACTAACTGGCTCTTGGAAGATTCCAGCGCTGACAGCTCTCTTTTTTCCCTCTCAGGTCACTTCTACAACCGTTTGTATGGCCTTAATTTAAGGGACTAATCCAACTCTGTCGTCCATTCAGAGTCCATACTTGCAGCCACACAACGATCAATCATGAAACAACCTGAAGTATGGGGTTGGCATCCAACTTAAGTTCAGGTTGACAGCCAACTTACTCCCTTCCCACCCAAAGATTAGGGAATAAGTGAAAAGATGAAATTGAGCGTTTTTTGCACTTGGTCTGCTGCCAGAAACTGGTTCGAGGCGAAGAATTGATTCAATTGTTGTTCAATCTGTGCCAGCGTCGTTCCAATTGAAAGCTGATGCAGAAATCGCAAGCGCAGCAAATGAATTACGTATTCAACCAAGTTCAGCTTTGGTGAGTAGGACGGCAAATACAAAAACTCAACTTGAATCGAGTCAGTCAGTCCCATTTGTTCTAGATGCACCGCAAGTTGTGCTTGCATCTTTTGCTTATGAGTCGGATTGTTATCGAGAATAATAGACTTTGTCGGAAATAAAGAGGTCATCAAAACAAGCTAGGGAAGCGCTTCGAGTGACTGGAGTCAGGCACTTTTAAGCTTGCGGTGGCTCAAGCGAAAATTATGCAAACCACAAGCTGTCTCCATGACAGCATCGGCAAAGTGATTCGTTCGACTCCTCAACGGATGCACCACAATATTGCATTGTTTGATGCCACCAATCTGATGTTCGATTTCTACTCGTTCTCGAGAGATCTCCCGATTGCGCTGTTTGTCTGCTTCGCTTAATTCCTGCTTGCGGGGTTTCTTTTGGGGCTGAAAGGTGGTCAGACCCTCTGGCTCATATCCTTGAAAGCCCGTATCCTTCCAAAGCTTGCTGCCGTCTGGAAACTGATACTCTTCCTCATCATAAATAGCTTTGTCATGCTTTTTGCCCTTGTAAGTATCACTCAAAAACGCCACTTTGCCTCGACGCTGACTGATGATGTTGTTCTTGACCGTAAATGTCTTCTTCTTGCTGCTGTAGTATTGCTTGCGCTCGGTTTTGTCTTTGGGGCGGTTGATGCGGCGCTCGGTGCCATCAATGATAAATTCCAGACTCGGGCACTGTGCTATTACCTCCTCTAATCGATAGGGTTCGCGCTCCGGCGACTGCTTCTCGAACCCGAGAGCTTGATTCAATACTCCACTCAGCTTATAGATCCACTCATGCGCTTGAGCTTGACCCATGCCAAATAGGAATCCTTGCACTTCCTGGGTCGGGTACAACCGGAATACATCAAGATGAACAACAACTTGTCGCAGGTCTGCTTCAACTTGGGACTGCGTCCACCGCCATAGCGCCGTTGCCGATCTCGGTTGATATAGTGCTGTTCCACATACCCTTGCCACGCCTGTTCAAAGGCCACTAAAAGCTACTTGAATTCAGCAGCTGTCAACCCAGCCAAGCTTTGTAGTACTCGGGGTTTGCGTTGAACTTTGGCGTAGAACCTGGTTGACTAACAAAACTCAAGAACCAAAACTGTAAGATTTGGTAGTGCAATTTTGTAAAAGATGTAGAAAAACAGGTTGTCACGATCTTGAGACAACTTGGTTCTGATCATTTCGTTGTAATGATGGATAAAGTTCCAGATGGCTCCAACATGATTGTCGAGCTTTTTGGAGAAGGACAATGTTTTCCTCACTAGGCGAGAGATTCGTTGGCGTAACGTGTTGTTGAACCGCTCAATATAGCTCGTCAACCCTGTCTTCTTACCAACGGCTCGGTGCCGCTGGCTCGGTAGTCTCAGATCTTGCACCTCGTAATCTGAACCTCCCACCCCTGCTGCTGCAACAGCATGCGCTTTTGCTCAACTTCCTGAAGCAACAGGGCAACAACCACCTCGCCTAGGCAGGCTCCGAGCACGGT